>NZ_JAPUEW010000006.1:0-120063 GCF_027492335.1 Klebsiella sp.
ATAGCGCGGACATCTGAATTGAGCCACAGGCGGACATTACTATTGAGCCATTACAGGCGTGTGTTCCCCCTCACTCAGCGCATCGCCACGCTGGATATAACCGTAGCCGGTTTCCGGGGTGTTCGGCACAATGCCGAAGGTCACCAGGTGGTCGTCCTGCGCGTACTGTTCCGCCACGCGGATGGCGTCGTGGAAGACCTGCTGATTATTAATGATATGGTCAGCCGCCAGCACCAGCATCAGCGGGTCATCGCCATTCTGCGTGGCCTGCAATGCCGCGAGCGCGATGGCCGGGGCGGTATTGCGGCCCACCGGCTCAAGGATGATATTTTTCGACAGCTTATTGAGCTGTCTCAGCTGTTCGGCTACCAGAAAACGGTGCTCTTCGTTGCAGATGACCATGGGCTCATGGATATCCAGCCCGGAGAGGCGCGAGATGGTTTCCTGCAACATGGAGTTCTGCCCGTACAGTCGCAGGAACTGTTTTGGGTAGAGCTCACGGGACATCGGCCACAGGCGGCTACCGGTGCCACCAGCCATAATCACAGGAAGTAACATGATAAAATCCTTAAATAAATAATCGTTTTGTTTACTATCAATTAACCGGAGACTTCTGACTTCAGACTATATTTTGAGCACGCTACCGCCCTTGGCTATCGCAACCAAATCGCGTCAGGCTTTATCGCTATGCCCACAATTTCACGGTATAAGCCGCAGAAGCTGCGCCAACACCAGCTAAGCTAATCCTCAAGCCACGTAAGAAGAACGCTAACTAACTTGTCGCTAGCAAGCTCTGCCTGAGTGCTCAGTAAAACTAAAAACAGAGATATGCCAGCTGCCATATCTCTGTTTTCAAACTACAACCGCAAATTCAACCCGCCAAAAAACGATAGATACTCTCCCCGTTTATAGGCCGGACATCTATCAGGACTTTCTCATTTAGTAATAACAAGGTCCTGCCGCTACCAGCAGTTAAAGTGAATCGAGGCGACGTGATGTCAGTGTGGGAAGTACCCTGAGAAAAAATCTGAATGGTGGAATAAACCGCGGAGTTGCAACATAAGGCCAGGCCCCACTTTTGGCCAACAACATCTGACCAAAGCAGATCGACTATCTTTTTGGGTAAAACGCTCACGATATGTTCCAGAAGATGGGATAGATAGATCATACGCCAACAACACATACACCAAGCAGATGAATTATCTGCGTAGTATAGCGCTGGTTAGTCAGAATAAAAATGGAAAAGCTTAATAATTAATTCACAAAAAGAATGAATGATCAAAGGCAATCAATTGAACCACACAAAAAAAATTACACAACATGATTAAAAACAGGTGGTTACATAATGTAAAAAATTAAACAAATGGAATTCACGAATGATTCCTGCGGAAACACTCGGAGAATACATAATTTCTAACAATATAAAACCGCATCAGCTTAACGCTATTGATAGCGCATTCAATGTACAAACAAATCATTTCAAAGCATAAAAACCACAATGTTATTATTTGAATGCTAACCTCACTGAATGATGATAATAATTATTATTTACCAATAACCACATGACTTTGAACCTTCAGAGGCCCTTCTAACTGGCCACATCTATAGCAACAACGTAGCCTGCACTGGGAAAGCGGGTGATCCACGCGGCAAGCCAGTGTAAAATCGATGATTATATTGAGCGGGGCACAGCAAACCCGGAGGATAAATATGAAGTTTTTAGTGACTGGAGCCGCAGGATTTATCGGTTTTCATGCGTGCAGGCGCCTTCTGGAGGCGGGTCATGAGGTTGTCGGTATCGACAATATGAACGACTACTACGACGTCAATCTTAAACAGTCTCGCCTGGACTTACTGCAATCTCCCCTGTTCAGTTTTCACAAAATTGATCTGGCCGATCGTGAAGGTATGGCTCAACTTTTCGCTAGTGAGAAGTTTAATCGAGTGATCCACCTCGCCGCCCAGGCTGGCGTGCGTTATTCCCTGGAAAACCCGTTCGCTTACGCTGATTCCAACCTGATTGGTTATCTGAACATACTGGAAGGTTGCCGACATAACAAAGTCGAACATCTGTTATATGCCTCATCCAGCTCGGTCTATGGTTTAAACCGCAAGATGCCATTCTCAACCGACGATTCGGTTGATCACCCGGTTTCACTGTATGCGGCCACCAAGAAAGCAAACGAACTGATGGCGCATACCTACTCCCACCTTTACGGGATCCCAACTACCGGACTGCGATTCTTTACCGTTTATGGCCCATGGGGTCGGCCGGACATGGCGCTGTTCAAGTTCACGAAGGCTATGCTGGAAGGGAAGAGTATTGATGTATACAACTATGGGAAAATGAAGCGCGACTTCACTTATATTGACGATATCGTCGAGGCGATAGTACGCATGCAGGATATCATTCCGCAAGCCAACCCTGAGTGGACGGTTGAGACGGGTTCGCCAGCAGACAGCTCAGCCCCATATCGCGTTTATAACATCGGTAATAGTTCACCCGTTGAGCTAATGGATTACATCACTGCGCTGGAAGAGGCTTTAGGGATGAAGGCTGAGAAGAATATGATGCCGATTCAACCCGGAGATGTACTGGAAACCAGTGCCGACACCAAACCGCTGTATGATATGGTTGGATTCAGACCGCAGACAACGGTCAGGCAGGGAGTGAAGAATTTCGTTGATTGGTATAAGGCATATTACAAAGCGTAATATCCGGAGATAGCAAACGATAAGCCGCAGTGTCTACATTGCGGCTTTTTTACGCCGGGGGGAAACGTCATTCAAAGGCCTTGTTTAGTTAGTCTCACTGATCGGACTCGACTTATGTGCAATGTTCATAAAACCGACTAAATCTTGCCAAAGTCAACCAAGAATAAACTAATTGGAAATATTTTTTATCGTAACCTCATATTCCCCCTCTCTTCTGCCACCTCCCATGCAGCCTATAATCTCACAATATCTGTAAAAGACAGGTTTTTAATCCATAAAAAATAATGACTACGGGTTCAGGATTCAGTAAAAAATCATAGAAAAAGTGTTATATTCTTTCCTGATAAATACCACACATAGCATATAGGAATTTTCTTAAACTTAGGTTATGTTAATCAAGCTAAAGCAAACTTTAGCAGATGTATCATAAGTGCTCAGGCAAATGGACTTATAACATTACTCCCAATCTGGTATGTATCATGGAAAATATTTTTTTCTTGGTCGTTGCTGCCATCCTACTGATTGTTTCAGTTTTCTTTCTGATTTCTTATCTCAAAGATCAGAAAAAAACCAAACTAACATTTAACAAGCGCAAGTGGTGAAACGAAAAATTAATATAATTATAATGCTGGCATAGGAAATAATAATATAAGAATAAAACACTGCCAGCGGTGGGGAGCTGTACGGTCTTTATCAGCTGGCATTGGGAAATTGGTAGTGGTGATAACCTTAAGTTATTCAGCTATCGGAAATCGATATTATGTATTAAGACATCAATAATACATCTCTATACCCTAAATAATTCGAGTTGCAGGCAGGCGGCAAGAGAGTGAATCCCGATGAGCTTACTCTGGTAAGTGACTCGGGTGAACGAGCGCAGCCAACGCACATGCAACTTGAAGTATGACGGGTATATGACTACAGGTGCATTATAAGCCACTAATATTGCAGCTTCCCACAATGCCCCCTGCCCATCCACCGAGCAAACATTGACCAGGAGTGCATCGCACGATTGGGAGTTGCAGCTTCCAGAATCCTGGATTCAGAAATAACAAAAGCCTGCAAGCAGGCTCTGTTTTACCTTCCGGCGCTTATCTCCAGCATCTACATCTCAGTGACGGTAGCTCTTCACAAGGTAGATTTAACATATCCGACCTCAATGATTACGGCAAGATGATCGATTAAAGAATACAAGCGGGGTCACGTTTTTTGGGTGTTTAGTCAGGGAAGAAAAATGGGATGATTTGCCAGGCGAATAACTGAACAGCTCAGGAGGGAGAAAGCACTGGTGAAAATTTCTGACCGGCAGCGAAAACCACCGGTCAGAGGAGAGATTAGTCGCTGCCAAACAAATCGCGGGTATAAACCTTCTCGGCTACATCCGATAATTCTTCAGCCATGCGGTTGGAAACAATAACATCAGCTTCTTGTTTGAAAGCATCAAAGTCACGCACGACGCGAGAGTTAAAGAACTCATCTTCCTGCATCACTGGCTCATAAATGATGACCGGGATGCCTTTGGCCTTGATACGCTTCATGATGCCCTGAATCGATGAAGCACGGAAGTTATCAGAGCCACTCTTCATAATCAGGCGGTAGATGCCAACAACTTTAGGCTTACGCGCAAGGATAGAATCAGCAATAAAATCTTTACGTGTGCGGTTAGCATCAACGATTGCGCCAATGATGTTATTCGGCACGGATTCGTAGTTTGCCAGCAGCTGCTTGGTATCCTTAGGCAGACAGTAGCCGCCGTAGCCAAACGAAGGATTGTTGTAGTGATTGCCGATACGCGGATCGAGGCAAACACCTTCAATAATCTGCTTGCTGTTCAGGCCCTGGCTCTCAGCATAGCTATCCAGCTCATTAAAGTAAGCCACGCGCAATGCAAGATAGGTGTTCGCAAATAACTTAATTGCTTCTGCTTCAGTAGAGTCGGTAAACAGCGTCGGGATATCCTGCTTAATCGCCCCTTCTTTCAGCAGGTTAGCAAAACGTTCTGCGCGTTCTGAACGCTCACCAATAACGATGCGGGATGGATGCAGGTTGTCGTATAACGCACGACCTTCACGCAGGAACTCTGGAGAGAAAATAACATTATCAATCCCCAGACGCTCTTTAATATCACGCGTAAAACCGACGGGAATTGTTGATTTAATAATCATTACCGCATTAGGATTAATTTCCGTGACATCACGAATAACGGCTTCAACGGTTGAGGTATTAAAGTAATTTGTTTTTGGGTCGTAATCAGTCGGCGTGGCGATAATGACATAATCAGCATTATGATAGGCATCATGCTTGTCAGTTGTTGCACGAAAATTCAACGGTTTTTCCGCCAGATATTCCTGGATCTCCTTATCGACGATCGGGGAGACCTTTTGGTTAATCATATCAACTTTAGATTGAATGATATCCAGTGCAACCACCTCGTGGTTCTGCGCAATCAGGATGCCATTCGATAGACCAACATAACCGGTACCGGAAATTGTAATTTTCATTCGATCACACTTTAATCAGTTAACTGGACGGCGGCGGGTGGCCGCTAATTAATCAAAACTGTTGATATTTCTACTCTTAGAAGGGTTGTAAGTCAAGCAAGGTCGAGATGGAGTAAATACTATTAAACGACATCTAAAATACTGGATAGGCCTAAAATAAACCTATCCAGTAAGGTAAGTAATATTCAATAACTATTTATATACTTCTGCAGTCTCTAAGGTATGAGCCTGCAAATCTTTATCCGATAAAGAAAGAGAACAATCTGAAATCTCAGGCCACTGAATGTTAATTTGTGGATCATTCCAGATAATACTGCGCTCTGACTGCGGTGCGTAGTAATTAGTCGCTTTATACACAAACTGTACCGTCTCACTCAGCGCCATAAAGCCATGGGCAAATCCTTCCGGGATCCACAGCTGACGCTTGTTTTCCGCGCTCAGTACCGCCCCGACCCATTGGCCAAAAGTCGGTGAAGAACGGCGAATATCAACTGCTACGTCAAAAACTTCACCTTCAATGCAGCGCACAAGTTTCCCTTGAGCATGTGGATCAAGCTGGTAATGCAACCCGCGCAGGACTCCTTTTTGTGACTGAGAGTGGTTATCTTGCACAAACTCGACTTTCCGCCCGACAGCTTCATCAAATACTTTGCTGCTGAAGCTTTCAAAGAAAAAACCACGTGCATCACCAAAAACACGCGGTTCAAAAATAAGCACTTCAGGGATATCTGTCTTAATAATATTCATATCTTGTCTGCCCGTTTACTTACCCAGAACTTCAGTTACCACACGCCCCACACCCTGACGCCAGTCCGGTAACGTCACACCAAATACGCGCTGAAATTTCTCGTTTGACAGGCGCGAGTTCAGCGGACGTTTTGCGGGTGTCGGATAGGCCGTGGTCGGGATACCGCTCACTTCTTTAATCGCCAGCTCCGTACCCTGCGCGCGCGCCACCTCAAAGACAAATTTCGCGTAGTCATACCAGCTGGTTTCCCCACTGGCGACCAGGTGATAAGTCCCTGCAACATCGCGATTGCGCTGCTCTTCGCGTATAGCTATTGCCGTGCAGTCCGCCAGCAGCTCTGCACCAGTTGGTGCGCCATACTGATCGTTAATAATCGACAGTGATTCTTTCTCACCTGCCAGACGCAACATCGTTTTGGCAAAATTTGCCCCTCGGGTGGCATATACCCAGCTGGTACGGAAAATCAGATGCCGCGGATTACCCTGCTCCAGCGCAATCTCTCCGGCACGTTTGGTTTCACCATATACGTTCAGCGGACCTGTTGCCTCATCTTCTTGACGATAGTGAGTGCCCTGACCATCAAACACATAGTCCGTTGAGTAGTGCACCATTAGTGCACCCAGCTTCGCTGACTCTGCTGCCAGCACCGCCACACCTCTGTCATTCAGCAGGTCGGACAGCTCCCGTTCGCTTTCAGCTTTGTCCACAGCCGTATGCGCAGCTGCATTCACAACAACATCCGGTTTTACCGTACGCACGGTCTGAGCAATCCCTTCCAGATTAGTCAGATCACCGCACAGATCTTTATCAAAAAAATCCACGGCAACCACCTCGCCCAGCGTGGATAACGAACGCTGCAGTTCCCAGCCAACCTGACCATTTTTACCAATCAGCAAAATTTTCATAGGTTAATACCCTGTTTATGACCGGCAGCCATTAGTGTTCGTTAAGCAGACGTTTGAGGTACGCACCGTATTCGGTTTTCTTCAGACGCTCAGCCTGTTTAGCTACACCTTCGGCACTTAGCCATTGATTGCGGTAAGCAATTTCTTCCAGACAGGCGACTTTCATTCCCTGACGTTTTTCGATGGTATGGATAAACTGCGAGGCTTCAATCAGGCTGTCGTGTGTACCGGTATCAAGCCATGCGAAGCCACGGCCCAGCAGCTCTACCTGCAGATCGCCTCGGTCCAGATACATCTGGTTCAGGGTGGTGATTTCAAGCTCACCACGCTCGGATGGTTTAACTTCTTTGGCCATCTCCACCACATCCGTATCGTAAAAATAGAGGCCAGTCACCGCCCAGTCTGATTTCGGCTTCAGCGGTTTCTCTTCAATCGACAGCGCCTTAAAGTTCTCGTCAAACTCTACTACGCCAAAACGTTCTGGATCGAGAACCTGATAACCGAATACGGTAGCACCCGATGTTTTGCTGGCGGCCGCATCCAGTTTTCGGCCAAAGCTCTGGCCGAAATAAATGTTATCGCCCAAGACTAACGCACAAGAATCATTACCGATAAACTTCTCACCGATGATAAAGGCCTGCGCCAGGCCATCTGGCGATGGCTGAATGGCGTAACTG
Source organism: Klebsiella sp. (assembly GCF_027492335.1). Taxonomy (NCBI): domain Bacteria; kingdom Pseudomonadati; phylum Pseudomonadota; class Gammaproteobacteria; order Enterobacterales; family Enterobacteriaceae; genus Klebsiella; species Klebsiella sp. The sequence continues at coordinate 7,547 of NZ_JAPUEW010000006.1, forward strand.
AAGTTAACACCAAACTGTGAGCCATCACCTAGCAACCGCTGGAATGCTGGCATATCTTCCGGCGTGGTGATGATCAGGATATCGCGGATCCCTGCCAGCATCAGCACTGAGACCGGATAGTAAATCATAGGCTTATCATAAATTGGCAGCAGTTGCTTAGATACGCCTTGGGTGATCGGATATAAACGCGTGCCGGAGCCGCCGGCCAGTACAATACCTTTCATGCTTCTTTCCTTTTTAGTTGTTCAGGCCAAGACGTTCACCGGCATAGGAGCCATCCAGCACGCGCTGCCACCATGTCGTGTTGTTCAGATACCAGTGGACCGTTTTTTCAATTCCGCTTTCAAAGGTCTCTTCCGGCACCCAGCCCAGATCGCGCTGAATTTTCGCCGCATCAATGGCATAACGAAGGTCATGACCCGGACGGTCTTTCACAAACGTAATCAGATCGGCAAACTGGCTGATATTGCCCGGCTTCTGCTCAACCACTTTATCGAGAATGGCGCAGATGGTGCGCACGACATCAATGTTTTTACGCTCATTGTGTCCACCGATGTTATATGTTTCACCGCTCTGCCCCTCGGTTGCAACTTTGTAAAGTGCCCTGGCGTGATCTTCCACATATAGCCAGTCACGAATTTGTTCACCGTTGCCGTAGACCGGCAGCGGTTTCCCGGCGAGCGCATTGAGGATGGTCAGTGGAATAAGTTTTTCTGGGAAGTGATACGGGCCGTAGTTATTAGAGCAGTTGGTCACCACCACCGGGAGGCCGTAGGTGCGGTTCCAGGCACGAACCAGATGGTCACTACCGGCTTTGGAGGCAGAGTACGGGCTACTTGGCGCGTACGGAGTCTCTTCGGTGAACAGATCATCGGTACCGTGCAGATCACCATAAACTTCATCAGTAGAAATATGGTGGAAGCGGAAAGCCTGTTTCTGCACATCATCAAGAGTAGACCAGTGGTGACGGGCTGCTTCCAGAAGGGTGAAGGTACCAATCAGGTTGGTCTGGATAAAGGCTGCAGGGCCATCAATAGAGCGGTCAACATGACTCTCAGCAGCCAAATGCATCACGATATCCGGACGGAATTCGCTGAACTGCGCCGTTACCGCTGCGGCATCTGTGATATCTGTCTGGGAAAAGGAATAGCGTTCATGACCGGATACTGGAGCCAGGGACTCAAGGTTACCTGCATAAGTAAGACAATCAATAACACGAACAATATCGGAGGTGTTTTCAATAATATGACGAACAACTGCAGAACCAATAAATCCAGCGCCACCAGTGACAAGGATCTTCATATTTAATTTACCTTTAATTACCAAGAATAAATAGATATTACAAGCGTTCACTTTAAATATAAAAACCATTTAAAGCATATTTAGATAGAATGCTTACAAATTAGAGCTATAAAAAAAGACAATGGAAAAATATTTATTTATCAATAAATTCAAATGCCCGAGATAATTATCTCGGGCTAATTATTGTAGAATTATTTATTCCATCCACTCGGTATGGAATATACCGTCTTTATCGGTACGCTTATAAGTATGGGCACCGAAGTAGTCACGCTGAGCCTGAATCAAGTTGGCAGGCAGAACTGCGGAACGATAGCTATCGTAGTAAGCAATGGCCGCAGAGAAGGTTGGAACCGGAATACCATTCTGCACCGCATAGGCAACGACATCGCGCAACGCTTGCTGATAGTCATCAGCAATTTGCTTGAAGTAAGGGGCCAGCAACAAGTTAGCGATAGTAGCATTCTGCTCATAGGCATCAGTGATCTTCTGCAGGAACTGAGCGCGAATGATGCAGCCAGCACGGAAGATTTTAGCGATCTCACCGTAGTTCAGATCCCATTTGTATTCATCAGACGCCGCACGCAGTTGAGAGAAGCCCTGAGCGTAAGAGACAAGCTTGCCCAGATACAGAGCGCAACGTACTTTCTCAATAAACTCGACTTTATCATCAGCAGTCTTTGCTTGCGGTCCAGTCAGAACTTTTGACGCTGCAACACGCTGCTCTTTCAGAGAGGAGATATAGCGAGCGAATACAGACTCAGTAATCAGCGATAAAGGCTCACCCAGGTCCAGAGAACTCTGGCTGGTCCATTTACCGGTGCCTTTGTTAGCGGCTTCGTCCAAAATCACATCAACCAGGTATTTACCCTCTTCATCCTTTTTGGTGAAGATGTCCTTGGTGATGTCTATCAGATAGCTACTCAGCTCACCTTCATTCCACTCGGTGAAGGTTTGTGCCAATTCTTCGTTAGAAAGTGCCAGTCCACCTTTCAGTAAAGCGTAAGCTTCAGCAATCAGCTGCATGTCACCGTATTCAATGCCGTTGTGGACCATTTTTACATAATGACCAGCACCATCCGCACCAATATAGGTTACACACGGCTCACCATCTTCTGCGACGGCAGCAATCTGCTTAAGAATTGGAGCAACCAGTTCATAAGCTTCTTTCTGCCCACCAGGCATAATAGAAGGACCTTTCAGAGCGCCCTCTTCCCCGCCTGATACGCCAGTACCAATAAAGTTGAAGCCATCAGCAGAAAGTTCACGATTACGACGAATGGTATCTTGGAAGAAGGTATTGCCACCATCAATGATGATATCCCCTTTGTCCAAGTACGGCTTCAGAGAGTCGATGGCACTATCAGTGCCAGCGCCCGCTTTTACCATTAACAGGATACGGCGTGGAGTTTCGAGCGATTCAACAAACTCTTGCACTGTATAGTGTGGGACCAGTTTCTTGCCTGGATTCTCGGCAATCACTTCTTCAGTCTTTTCACGGGAGCGGTTGAAAACGGAGACGGTATAACCACGGCTCTCAATGTTGAGCGCGAGGTTGCGACCCATCACTGCCATACCGACAACCCCGATCTGTTGCTTAGACATTACATACTCCTGTCAGGTGTGGTCACTGCGACTTGTTCGCAGCTTAAATGTGATGATTATGTTATCGTAAAGGGACAAAGACATATAGGAAAAAATGAGGACTATTGAAGAGCGCAATCAACAACGAATCTAAAATTATGGTCTACCGTATTGTTTCAATAAACCCCATCATACTTGATTTTTGTTTAAGATTTTTGTCTAGCAAACCAAAATTATGTTCTCTATTAGATTTATCATATCCATCATTGATAAAACTATACCACCACATCCCTTTTATATATGAACGACTTCTAGCTAACGAATAATATTCAGGAATATAACGCGCAATCTCATTATCGGTTAATTTACTTCCCGAAAAATCAGAATACCCCATTTCAGTAATATAAAGATCAATATTATCTTTTCCTGTTAATTTTTTCATGGACTCATAAAAATCATCTAATCGAGAAAAGTCTTTAGAAGGCTCATCTTGCGAATAAGGATGAATAGACAACCCATCAGCATAATTCAAAACACCCAATTTTACTAAAGACTCAGCCCATGCGAGTTGTTCTTTCTTAAAAGGATTAAAGCTGCCCACAAGTATTATAGCCTGAGGGTTCTTTTCTTTAATCTTAATTGACGCAGCACGAACTAAATTAAAGTAATCAATTGCAGATGAATTAGTTAAGGCTGGGTAATTATCACCATGTCGCGCATGCCACCATTCGTTCCATATCTCATATAGATGAACATTTTTATTATAATGTTCAACAACCCAAGCAGAGTAGTTTGCATATGCATTGACATCTCTTGTATTTACGGGTCGTCCTCCGCCATAATTATTGTTACCATAATCTAAAATCAACAGAGGGTTAATATTAATTTTTGCAGAATTTTTCACTAAATTATCCAATCGCTTATCAGTTAGTTCATAAACTCCTTTTTTTTGCTCCACACGACTCCAAAAATAGTCAACACGGAATGAAGAAATCTTATATTTCTGCATTAGCTCAAACAACTGCCCAGAACTTAAATCAGTGCGATTAGGAAGAAGACCAACGCCATAATAAAAATCTTTATTCTCACCAAAGGAGGAAAAGGAGATCAACGAAAACAGTAACGGAAGCCAAAGATAAATTCGTGTCATATCACAATCTCAGATAAAGAAGATGGAACCAATCACTCTAATATATTAACTATCTCATTTAAACTTGAAATAATTAACTCTTGAGTATACTCGACACTTCGAATTAAATGGGTATTATCGTATCCGTCAATGAAGTCTAAAGATTTATATACACCATCTATTTCTAAAGGTTCATTAAAGGGTGATATACTCCAAGTTTTAAGAAAAGATGTTAGTTTCTTAATATCAGAGTTAATACAGTAGTGAGGGATGCCAAATGACATAGCGGTAATAACACCATGCAAACTGGTACCGTAAAACGCTTTAGATTTAGAAATTACATACATAATCTCCCATACATTTAGTTCATCTAGAAGCGTTATTTCTTCTTTCGAATATTTTCTAACTTCCTCAAGAAAAATAGAATCATCATGTCCACTTGCATAACCTATAGGTAACAAAATTACATCTAGTGCTTTTTGTTGCTTAATAGTATCCAAGACAGACGCCATCTCTTTTGCAGTAAATTTCACCTTATAAGGGCAAGCCTGAATAGTGATAAATTGATTTTCTTTACAGAGAGAAATAATATTTTCTCTCACATTTTTAGAAAAGAAAACATCATCAACTAATTTAGAAGCGATCAAAACTGAATCTGGAATTAGATTCAGATTACAAAATTCTTTCGCTCCATCATAGGAGCGCTGATCCCTTACAGAAATATAATCAGCATTTTTAACATATTCCCATTGAGACCTCTGAGGAATACCCCCTACTGTATTATAAATTACTTTAACATTACCTTTGAATGATGATTTATGAGGAATGTATGGATAATCCCAAACCGCAGGGTAAAAAAACTTCGCATATATATTAACTAAACTAGGTGATATTTTTTTTACAAGATTAATCATTCTTGCATAAAAAACATTTTTTTGGACATGAGTAAATAAAGTTCCAATATCAGCACCCATTACTTCCCCACCGACGATTATGATATTATAATTAATATCATTTTGAAGCAGAGATTTAATTGGAACAGTAACCTTGCACTTATAGCCACTTAAATCTGAAGAATTAATAGAAGCGTAAATAAATTCATAATTTGTTAAACCATCTACATAGCCACTCAAAAAAAAACGCTCGAGCAAAATTGGCATTAAATTATCGCCATAATTATAGCGGTCAAACGCACCATATAAAACAACATACTTTTTCATTTATTTAAATCCACCTTTAAACACAAGAAACAATCTGACAAATGTACCGGGCAACCAAAGAGCTTTCGTTTTTTGGATAAATGAAATTCTTGTATGATGTGTAAGACAGTCAAAAAGATAGCCAGCACAAGCATAGGCAATTAATGTTGCGTATACTGAGCCTATAATCCCATATATCGGAATTAAATAGTAATTAAGAACAACGCCCATTATTAACCCAAGAATATTTCTATTCAATGCATACTTTTGTAAGCCTTCATTTATATACCAACGACCGCTTGCTGAGCTTAAAAAATAAAAGATACTTATCCATGAATATACTTTAATAACTGAAGATGCAGCTGCATAATCTTTTGTATAAAACAGGCCGATAATAAAATCAGAAAATAAAGTAACAGACAATGCAATCAATACACTAATAACAACTAATATATCGTAAAGAAACTGCAATCTCTCATGGTATTTTTCGAGACTTTCCTGTCTTAACTTAATAATCTTAGGAAATAAAGAACTTACGATTGCTATAGGGAAAAAATACCAAACCTCAACCATTTTTACCGCAACTGAATATACACCTACAGCAGAGGCACCCAACATATTACCAATCATAACTTGATCTATTCGCATATAAAGCATAAATGCGACGCCTGATATAATCAAAGGCCAGCTAATCGATAATAATCGCTTTGCTTCTGATAAATTATAGTTCCAATTTTTATTTATCCCTTTTTTTGAGTAAAAAAAGAATAACGCTAATGTAAGGATAAAAGCCTCAAAAGATACTGAGGCACATATATATATATATGAACCACCATAGCATATTACTAATATTTTAAATACCGAGCTAGAGAAGAAAGCGATACTTTGAGCTAAGACAGTGTATTTAGCCTGGACTTGCGACTCAAACCAATACTTAAAAATATCAGACGTTCTCAAAAGCACAGATGGTATCATTACCAAAGCAGCTAAAAAAAGATCCCAATTATCAGGTTTAAGAATATAAATTGTTAATAGCACAAGAATACTAGAAAATATACTCCCTACCATCTGTAGTAAGCAAGAAGTACCCATAATAGTCGAAGTCGAGTGCTCATCTTTTATTAGTTCTCGGACTACAACACCATTCATCCCTAACGAAGCTACAGATACAAAGATAGTAATTATCGCTAAAGCATAGTTATAAAGTCCGAAATGTTCAGGACCTAAATATCGAGCTAACCACACTGATACCAAAAAACCCAAGCCCATTCGAAATATGCTGTCGCCCGATAACCAAATTATATTTTTGAACGACCTGTTTCGTAACGCATCCATATGTTTACTCATTGAGACGACTTCTCTGAATTCAGTAGGTTAATATTAACATGTTGTTCCCAATTAGGAATAACTATGGAGCATATGGTTAATTACATCTCAACCGAATAATAGGTAATACATTTAAAGCCTACACATTTATTAATAAATAATTATCAACAAGCACAATGAAAATATTTTATCTGCATCTCGGATGATGACCTCTTAGGTAAGTGGACACAATTAAATAAATATTACTGAATCTAAATTTTAACAACTCAATTAAAGAAAGATTAATCAACTTTATAAAAGATTTAACAGCAACTTTTGAATAATGTCTTTCAGTTAATACAATATCTATTAAGCGTTCTCTATGACGCGACGGAGAAAATTTAGAATCCGTTCTTGATAAAGAATGATTAATTTTAGAACAAATTGAGATTTTAATGTCTTCCTTATATTTTTTTTTCAGAATAGATATTCTGCGAAACAGGCTATAATCAACACCGTACAAAGCAAAATTTTCGTCGAAGAGACTCATGTTTATTTTTTTAAATTTCTTTATTAGATTTGAATATATGATTAATCCAGAACCAATTGAAAACAATTCATTATACTTCGTTAAAAAACCTGTAGAAACATCGCCTTGGAAAATGACACCATCTACAACTGGATAATACGCGATACCGCCATCAAGTATAAGAGGTAATTGCAAATCCACCCCATCTACATATGCAGAATTTATGGTTCCAAAAAAGTCATCATCTAATTCAGAATCGTCATCAAAAAAAATAAAACGATCGAATAACTCATTGTCATTTAACACTTGGTTATAAATAAGACTAAGAGGTTTATTCTCAATAAAATTAAAAAGTGAGATTTTTATTTTTTTTGAAGATAGCAACTCTAAAAATGAATCATTACAATCAATTAAATCGGGCCCATTATTAACTAACATCAATTCATATTCATCATAATTTATATCTAATAATTTATTCAAAGTTAAAGACTCAACCGGCCTTTTTCCATATAAAATCACAGTAATTAATGTATTCATTATTCACCTTATAATAGGTTAACTATACTCCATTTTTATTGAAATAGTTTTTTTAATATGGAATCAAACCGTGAAAATTTCAAGAAAAAGCGTATTACTGCATAGAAAGAAGGTTTAGCGTTACAAAGAGACCAAATTAGAACTCGAATTTCGTCTAAAACCGAACCGTTGCTCTTTGCATAGTTATAAGATTGAGTAAGTACAAAATCTCCTAGTAATCTTAGATCTTTGAAACTACGACTGGCCCAAGAAATAGAATCCATACTGGATATTTTTTTTGACACACTAAAAGGTGTAGACATATATTTCACAGTATGTTTTGGTGATTGAATGTATGAAAAATTTATATCGCTATACGTTAGTCGTAAAAGCCAGTCTATATCCTGATGGTACTTTAACTTCGTATCAAATGGGACTAAAATCGCAAGTTCTCTCGAAAAAAGCATTAATGAAGATTGAATGAACCCACAATCAAGTTTAATTCCATTAACACGAAATAAATAATTGGGTATTGATTCACCATGGTTTATAAGACGTGGTGGAACAATTAGGTCCCTTTTCCCAACTTCAATTATAGTTGCGCATGATGAGAGTAAAATGTTTTCTGTCCCAGCAGTTATTAACGATACTAAGTCCTCTAAATGATTTACCTCCCAAATATCATCATCGTCAAGTAACGCAATAAATTGACTACTAGCACTTTCTATTCCACGTTGCCTGGCAACGTTCCCGCCTGAAAATGGTCCAACGTTCAATAAAGCAATAACTTTATTAAAAAATAATTTATTATAATGAGACTCTAAAGCTTGATGAAACTTATCAAATTCATTTCCATCATAACAGACTATTATTTTTGTTACCTTATGTGTTTGCGATAATACTGAGTCTATTGATAAATAAATACTTTCACGTCCAATTGTTGGGATAACAACAGTAATACTATAAACGTCACTCATTCTTTCATCCTAGCGATTTTATCTACACCTAATAATTGCATTATTAGTTTTATCATAAGCATGCAATGCTGCACAGCGTCTATTTATCGTGCTACTAATATCACTTTTACTTGAAAACAAATAAACTGGATCATTCATTGAATGCACATAAGTATTACTCCAGAAAGGAGTTAACGATATAAAGTAAAGAATTACTAACAATAGAATCTTATAAAAAGATATTCGTCTAGGCGATGATGATGTAAAATACTTATCGATTCCAGATATAAATATTGGTAACATAAAGTATTGAAAACGCCCAAAGAAAACAGTTATCTTCGTTAACGACATAAATATTAATGCTTTAATAGATGAGTCAATTCCAACTCCACATGTGTTCTTTTTCTTTCTGCGAATTATAAATGTCAGAGTTAATATAGCCAAATATAGTATAAGTACTTTGGACTCATATAAGTTACTCCATGAAACAAAACCTTCCGTATATGAGTTTTTGTAATCGACTAACTTCCCGTATAAAATACCAATACTTGAGACTAAATCTGGCTTTAACCATAAAAAATAAGAAACAATTAAAAAAGCAACACAATAGATTGAAAATTTGATTATGCTGGGCATTCCATCTTTTTTATTTAAAGGAAAAAATAAAAAGCATATAACAGCAGACATATGAAAGAGCATTGCAATTAAAATAACCAAACATGACTTTAGATTTTTTTTCTCTTCAAATAAATAATAAAAACGAAGAATTATAGCAAACGCCAGCCCCTGACGTATCTGTTCTGTAAGCAGAGTATTTCCCATGATCGCGAACAGAATAAAAAGAGATAAAGATTTATTCTCCTTGTCTTTACAGAACTGATAAACCGAATAAAATATAAACAGCTCCATACACCCGTTAAGAATTGAAAATGGTAATCCTACACTATCAAATATTTTCATGACCCAGAAAAGCCCAGGCTCAAACGGTAAGTTTACAATACCATAATCATTAATATTTATGTATACATCATAATAGTTAATCCAATCATAACTTCTTCCAAATGATAATATAAAACATGCAGCAATAAGTATTAATGATAATTTATATAAGCGTTCATTTTCTTTAATTGCACATAATAATAAAATTAAATTAACAATAAATAAAGTCATCACTTTACCAATTGAGTATATTAAACTTATCGTTTAAAATTAGAGACAGAATTAGAAGATGCATCATTGTGATACTCTACGAAATTTAGAAAAACCGCAAGCCCAGCCTTTTATTGTCGCTTTAAGGCTTTGCTTTTTATCAGTACTAGTTAAAACCCCTAACATACTTCTTATAATATTAAAAACAAATACTCTTAACTTATACCCTAATGGTACATATGGTAATCTAATCATATAAAGACCATTTCGGTATATATAGAACTTTCTAAAATCAGAATGCATAGAGATCATACGGCCAAAAAGTTTAATTCGTCGTTCGCCAATACAGTGTGACATCTTTATGTAAGGATTAATAAAACAAGAATATCCTTTCCCGTTGGCTCGTATACACCATTCTACATCCACAAAATCAATGAAAAAATCATCCAGCATTAATCCAACATCTTTTAGGACTGAAGTTCTTATAAGCGAACCTGAGGCTATGACAAAAGTTGCCTTAACAGGGCTATCCTTAATATCGATATGTTTAATAAATGGACCTTTGTATACAGTTGCTGGATATTCATATTTTGTTTCTTCATCAATAAATGTCGGACCCACAGCAGACAATTTAATATTTTGACTCAATAGTTCAGCTTCACACTTTAATTGCTTTTCAACAAAGTTAGAATCTATAGCACTATCTTGATCAAAGATCAAAACATGGCTACATACATCAATCACTTTTTTTATACCAATATTTTGTGCCTTAGCTAGTCCAATATTCATATCTTCTTTTATAACAGAAACTTTATTATCAAAGTACACTATCTCATTGTGATTTTCTGAGTTATTGTCTACAATGATTACTTTTTCTACTTGCTGACACAATGCTGTAACTAAATTTTCAAGCACATTAACATCTGGATTATATGTAACAATAATTGCAGCTATTTCCATTTTTTAACACCATTACTTATATAAATTTAAATATTCGTTAACCATCTTCTCTTCATGAAATTTTTCATGAGCAAAATCCATGCATTCACTTCGCATACTATTCCAAAAAGATGAGTCATGTGCGCTTATGAAATCTATGACAGTAGATATATTATTGAAATCAATTAATATCCCCGTTTTTTTATCGAGCACTACTTCAGGCAGCGAGCTTGTGTTATTTGCAAGAACTGGCAGGCCGTTCATTTGAGCTTCCACAGCAACCAACCCAAACGACTCCCATCTACTCGGCATAATTAAGAAGTCATTACTTGAAAAAAAATCGCATAATTCATCTTTCTTTTTCCAGCCATGATACAATACGTTTTTGGAATCTACCTTGCAGATGTTATCATGAACTGCATCTCCAACAATATTAAAAAAAAACTTATCTTTATCTAACCTCTGTATAATTTGGGTCAAATAATCATATCCTTTTTGTCGGTCAAACCGCCCAACAAAAAGAATATTGATAACACTATTGCTTGAAGTTAAGCCATGTTTTGCTATCTTATTAAAGCTTACACCATTATAAACAATCTTTAATCTATCTTTATTAATACCATTTTGTATAGCTTGTTCATACTCAAAAACACTATTTGTAGTAATAACATCATTCTGGTGAGACAATATTTTTTCGATGAAAGAATATATTCTCTTTTTAGATGCACTAACATTCATAATAAATGAGAAGCAATGAGGCGTAAAAACCACAAAGTATTTCTTCCTGTCTAGTATTTTAAATAGAAAAAGCGAACGAATTATTACACCTGCAAATGAACTATGGATATGTATTGTACTGTACTTATTTTTTCTAAGCTCTTTAAAAACAGTAACTGCAAGATTAAAAAAAGATTTTACATTTCTTCCTGTTCTTTCAAAAGTAATCTTTTTCTCACATTCAATCATTCCGCTTTGTTGTTCTGGACAAATGACACTGCAATAAGCTAATTTATTCTTAGTCAATCCATTAATGATAGTGCCAACCCCACCCATTGTGGTTTCAGCAATATGCAAAATTCGCTTATGTGCGTAATTCGTTTGTACATAATTCATCTAATAAGCACCGTCTTTTTTTAATACAACGTTTATTGTTTTAAAAAGAATAGCTATATCATTCCACATTGACCAATTTTTAACGTACCATGCATCAAGATAAACTCTTGTTTCATAATCTACATCACTTCTTCCACTAACCTGCCACAAACCAGTCATTCCTGGTTTGCTCAACAAATAATAGTCAACTTCATCATTATATCTTTCAAGTTCTGCAGTAATAATTGGTCTTGGACCAACCAAACTCATTTCACCCTTGAGTACATTGAAAAGTTGAGGTAATTCATCAAGGCTTGTTCTTCGTAAAAAATGTCCGATAGCAGTGATGCGCGGATCATTTTTTAATTTAAATGTTGCATCCCATTCTTTTCTGGCCGCATCGTCTTTGTCTAGTAGTTCAGCAAGAACTTCTTTAGAATTAATAACCATCGACCGAAATTTCAAGCACTTAAACGATGCTCCTCCTTTCCCGATTCTTTCATGCCCATAAATGGCAGGGCCACCATCTTTTTTTACTTTTTTGCTAATATAAATTAAAACAGGTGAAAGAATAATGATAATAGACAGTGAGCCTATAATGTCAAAAAAACGTTTAATTATCCTTGAGGACCATTTTGCTAAATTCTGCTGAACCCTGAAGATCATAACCTCATGGCTGAAAATAAATGACATATCAGTACTATCTAAAGGCATTCCTCGAAGTGTCGGAATTACCGAAACATAACGATATCCTTTAATCATAAAATTTCTTAACCAAGTATTTCGTATATCACTTTGACTGGATTCAACTGCAACAATAAACTGAGTTTTCTTATCTACCGATGATAACCATTCTAACTCATTTGATAATACAGGCACACCATCTATATATTGCCCTTGACTTACTCCCCCAGGACTTTCAATAAAACCAACAATTAATAATCCAAGATTTCTCTCGCTACTTATCGCTTTATATGCTTCATAAGCATTAGAGCCGCTCCCTATAACCCACGTTTCACGTTGCCAGTAACCAAAAAAATCTAGAATTCTCTTGGTTAACATTCTAAATGAAGGTACAAAAAATAGTATAAAACACCATGTTATGATATAGAGGAAACGAGAAAACGTCCAAGTTGTAAATGCCATGACTGCGATCTCAATAATCGCGAATATAACCAATGTACGCAGTATTTCTTTTAATTCGAACCAGAAAGTTTTACGGTAAAAATAGTGTCTTAATCTAACTGAGTACCATCCAACACAACTAAATGCAAGTACCCAATGTAAAGCCAACCATTCCTCTATTTGATTTGCAGGAACAATATCATTGTAATTTGTAGAGGTTATTGTTAATAACCCCATAGCTAAATATGCCGAAATTATAAAACTAAATAAATCAGATAGGGCAAGAGCTGAACTTACTAAAAAATTCCTGCCGAGAAGCGTCATAATATCCTCTCATTATTTCAGATACTAATTGTTATTGATAATTAATTATTACGTATTTACAGAGGGGAAAAAAGAAACCGAGCTTGTTAAGCCCGGTTAGCTAACTCATTTATCTTCTGTATAACTATATCCATAATGACTATATCCATAGCCATAATAGCTACTAGCTTTTTTAACTATACCGTTCAGAATACATCCTTTAACAATTACACCACTGTGTTCAAATCGTTTAATACTAACATCAATTTCTTTAGCTGTATTTAATTCAAAGCGAGCGACTAGTAATGTTGTCCCGGCATAGTGACCTATGACTGCTGCATCTGTTACGGCCAGAATCGGTGGTGTATCTAATACAACAATATCATAGTTCTGACTTGCCCACGAAACTAGTTCACCAAATCGTTTGTGCATAAGTAATTCTGCTGGATTTGGAGGGGCAATTCCTCTGGATATAAAATCAAAACCAGCAGTATTTACTGATTTTATAGATTTTTCTTTCTCAACTTTACCAGAGAGCACATCAGACAATCCATTATCATTGCTAATGTTGAATAGTTTGTGCGTGTAACCTTTCCTCATGTCTGTATCAATGAAAAGAACCTTTTTACCTGTTTGTGCAATAACAGCCGCAAGGTTTGAGCTTACGAACGTTTTGCCTGCATTAGGACTTGCACCTGATATCATCAGAACATTATTTCTGGCTTCCATCATTGCAAAATGTAGACTAGTTCGTAACCCTCGAATAGCTTCAATGGCAAGATCCGCAGGATTATCGATAGCAAGAAAACCTTGTATTTCGCTCTGTGGTTTTTTTCGCCATCCTTTTGCTTGATCAGCTTTTTTGGTAAAAGTTTCAGAGACAGGGATACTAGCATACACATTGATCCCTAACTCCTCCAGCTGTTCTGGAGTTTCAATTCCTCTTCTCAATACAACTCTTAGTAAAACCAGACCAAATGAAAATACAATACCAAATATAATACCAGCAGCCAATATTAATATTTTCTTAGGTTTAACAGGTTTTGGTTGCGTTACTGCACTATCAATTATTCTTACATTACCAATTGCACTTGATTTTGCAATGTTTAACTCTTGCTGTCTGTTTAATAACTGCATATAAACAATGCGGCCAGATTCAACATCTCGGCTTAATCTTAATACCTCTTGTTGAGTCTCAGGCATAGCCGAAACTCGTTTATTCAACTTTGTTTTTTCATCCTGTAAAGTTTTTCTTTTTTCCATTAGAGCTTTATATGTAGGATGCTCTTTTGTATAAAGTTGAGATATCTCCGATTCTCTGAAAGTTAATTCATTTAACTGGTTATCTACATTAACAATTTGATCTAAAACGGATTTAGCTTCAAGTGAAAGATCTACTGAGTCATTCTGCCTTCTGTACTGATTAAGCTTATCCTCAGCCAAATCCAATTCGCTGCGAACTTTTGGTAACTGATTATTTAAAAATTCTAGACTTTTAGCGTCTTGAGCCGCTTGTCTTGCAATATTTTGCGCAAGGTAATTATTGCTTAAGTTATCAATAATCTTAACGATCAACTCTGGATCTGCCCCCGTAAGAGAAATCGCCAACATTCCAGTATCTTTACCTTGATCTCCGACTGAAAGTATTTCTTGCAAATCAGTAATTGCTTTTAATTTCGTTACATAAGAAACTGTAAAGCTACTATTTGGTTCAGCATCAATTTCATCAATTTTAATTGAAATACCATTACTTTCAATTAACTCTCCAACATGGCCTTCAATTGAGAAATCATCTCCTGATACAATAAAATCTTTTTTGTTTTTTACTTTAACTATAATTTCTGGTGAATCTTCAGATGAAGAAACCAAATATAAACGCGAAATTTTTAAATTCCCTGGAGTTTCCCCCATCAATCTAGCCCAACCTCTTCCGACTATAGGTAAATAATTCTGCTTCACTCTCGTTTGTAAATTAAGATCATCAACAGTTTTACCTAAAATCATTCTTGACTGGAGCAACGCAACTTCAGGTGCTGATTGAGGTTGGCTATCAGGCAGCACCTGACTTAGACTACTCAGTAGTGCATTTGCTTGCTTTTGTTCTACCTGAATTAGCGCATCAGCTTGGTAAATGGGAGTTGATAAAATAGCATATGCTAACGCTACTAGCGTAAATAAAGATGTAATGGATATAATAAGTTTACGATGATCAATCAACTCACCGATAAGGCGACCTAAATCGATCTCATCGGAGTCTTTTGCTTGTGGTTTATTTATTACTGGTGACATGCAATTTTTCCTGAAGATTACTCGCCTAATTTTTCAGTCCAGCATTTGCCAGCCTGCTCAATTAAATTATAAACTAATGCAAATGCCTCTTGGCTTTTCCGATATGGATCTGGAATCTCTCGCTGTTCAAGCCAATGACCAAACAACATAGATTTCCCCCTAGCTTCAGGAGCAATTCTACCAATTTGTTCTAAATGGCTTTTATCCATTACCAGAATTAATTCATAATTTCGTCCTAGAGACGAGGTAAATTGAGTTCCCTTATGTCCTTCTAATGATATGCCATGTTCAGCAGCAACTTTTACGGCACTATCATCAGCTGCATGACCAACCAGCGCATTCGTACCAGCCGAGTCAATTCTTTTATTCGGAAACACACTACGGAGATAACGCTCTCCGATTGGAGAGCGACAAATATTTCCAGTACATACTACAAGAATCGAATTAAACATAATTTTATGGCCAATCTTTAATAAATTTCGCGGTTTCTGTCATATCATGAACACCAGTGATTGTCGGAACAAGCTGTGATATAACGCGATTCCAACGCACAAGCGGTGCTGTCGTGACATATACAATATCGTATGGCTGTAACTGAAACTCAGTGCCAAGTACCATAGCTGATGCATCCTGGGCATTTAACTGGTATATATTCGCTATTTTACCATTTTTATCATTTTTAAGCTGGCGAACAACAAAAACTCCAGTTGCATCACTCATGGACTGTGATATTCCGTCAGCATTACCAATAGCTTCTGCTAGCGTCATGCCGCTACGATCCATTTTCATAGTACTTTGCTTACCTACTTCCCCCATAACAAATACTTTAAGATCATCATTTCTCGGAATAAACAAAATATCTCCAGGATACAATAATCTGTTGTTTGTCAAATCACCTTTTTGCATTAATGCATAAAGTGATATTTTAGTATCTTTTCCATTATGAGTAAGTACTACATTTCTCCAATCGGCATCTGGCGCTAATCCACCAGCAGCATTGATTGCGTCCATTACAGTCAAAGGAATATTTGTAATCGGTTGTTGACCAGATTTGTTAACCTCCCCCGTGACATAAACTTTCTGAGAACGAAATGCTGCAATACTTACGTCAACCTGCGGACTTTCAATATACGTTGTTAAGCGGCTTGCAATATCTTGCCTCACTTGACTTAATGTTTTACCAGCGACCTGAACTTTACCGATATATGGATAGAATATTGTTCCGTCGGAATTAACCCAGTTGCCAGTATCACTAGCGCTACGATATTGACCCGCTGGAGTTGTTAATTCAGGGTGATCCCAGACCGTCACCATTAGCACATCACCCACACCAATTCGATACTCATAACCTTTGAGCAAATTATCTAATTGTGGATTAGGACGAGCTAAGACTGTTTCGGGGCGGAGTCTATCAACCAAGCCCGGTGTCATTGGATAAACATTAACCAATTTATCAAGGTCGTAATCACTATCCGGCAGCTCAACCACATTCTTGCGCAGACTATTTAACCCCTGTCCCGGCAAAATGGTACAGCCCGATAAAAAACCTATTGCCAATGCCAACGCCGAAAATCTAACAATTTTTTTCTTCATAATGTCACATCATCAGTAAACCAAAAGTTTCTAATCCCCCAACAACAGTCTTTTTTCAAGAGCTGTGTTAAGGCTATAAATTAAATGGAATTTCTATCCCAGCGCTTGCACCTACGTCATCGCTATCATTATGGTTCGCATCGGTATACCAGAGAGAAGTGTTCAGTCGTACCGATTTGTACACATCACCACTCCAGCCCAGTTGTACACCTTTCAAAGTATCCGAACGAGGAAACGCCTTATTAATTAGCTGATTTTCCGGGTTAACCTTCGCATATGCTAAACGCGCGCTCCAACGTTGATTATCCTCGGTCACTAGTTCGACTTTACCTGCGAATAGTTGGCCATCACCTCCCATCGCATCCCCGAGTGAGTAGCCTTGCTGGTAGTAGCCATCTTTATAAATATGGTGCGTGTAGCTATAGTCGGTTCGACTCATATTCGATCGAGTATCATGCGCCTCAAGATACCAGTTGATGGCATCTTTGCCCCAACCGTGATGACCTTCGACTCCCCCAAGGAACATATTTGCTGAAGGTAAAAAACCAGACTCATCTTCACCAATCATTTGACCGTACAAACTGATCGGCAAGCCCAACGTAGGTTCCAGTTTTAACTTGAAATCAAAACCAGCCAACTGGTTACCTGGTTCATTGGGATCGTTTGCTTCGGTATTATCTTTCCCCGTCAGGCCATCCCAAAAATTACTAAACGATTCCGGTCTCCCCTCCCCTCCCCACTGCATAATGCGCGATGCGCCCAGTTCAAGAGACTGGAACGGAGTGAAAGTCAGACGCCCACCAATAATCTTGGTGTGTGGCACGGCGGTATATTGGTTCATCTGACTGGCGGAAATTTGATACTGCCACGGGCCAATCCAGCGTAACCACCATGTTTCTGGCGCGGCCTGCTCAGCACGCTGCATTAAAAAGCCAGTCATTGGGCGCGCGGCGTCACCGCGAATCAGGCTGCCTTCGTATCCCGGTCCCCACCATTGCGGCATCTGGCCAAATGAGAGCCACTGGTTCCAGAATTTCACTGCACCGTACGCGCCGTTGGCATTAAAACGAGAACCGTTGCTTATGCGCTCATCACCTTCAACGTTACCTTGCAGATGAACATCCCACCACTCGCCGCTATTATTAAAAGCTAATGATAATGAGCTATCTGCGGGTTGGTTCTGACCAAACCCTTGCGGAGTGCCAGGTTTATCCGTTGAGGTATAGCCGCTCACGCGAAAATCGGCTTTCAAAGAAGAAAGCCGCTGGTTAATTCGGGCCAGAACAACCTGTTCGGAAGAGTAGGATGGTTTAGCTTTTTTGACCGCTCGATTGATCTCTTCCTGGCTCAGAGGCCATGTAGACAGGCTGAGATGAATGACTCCGCGATCGGACAACCAGGCCAGATCGTTACGGAGTTCGTTATCATTCATTACCAGACCAGAGGCATAGGCAAGTGAGCTGGCAGAAGTAAGCAGCCCTAATGCGAGTGCGATTCGCGCAATTTTTATCATTGTACAAGATCCATTTTAAGCCCCGTTTCCGCAAGCTGGCGCGACATGGGGAACACTGTTAGATGCAGCGCCCTCTGACGCCAACCTTAAGTATGATTGTCCTACAGGTTCTGGACTGGCCACGCGAAAGTGCAGGCCTGGTTGTATCTCAGGCCATAGCCAGCTTTTTATAGCAACCTGCAGTACACAATGTATGCGAAATTGTTATTGAAGGCCATTCCATCGCGCTTCATACCCACGGTTTTCTATCATTCACCCAGAGTGGGCAAACGCTTGTTTGCTGACAAACTCGCTAGTATATACAGGTTGTGAGGATAATCACCTGTGGGGAACCAACTTTAGGAATTTCGGTCGCATGAAATGGGATGTGGTTGACAGAAAATGCCAGCTCGCAGGTACGCTACCGCCCTTGGCTTACCAGCTACCAATGCACTGTACTTCTTCCATTCTTAATTTAATCACTATTTTCGAAAAATCGGTGATTAATCCATCAAAGCAATCAATTTCGCGGCACAAGTTTACGAGATTCTGCTCACAATTGGGAGTCTAATCTCGAATTATTAGCCGCTCGGGTGATAGCACGCACAAGCCGTGCAATAACATTATTATTTATCAACGAGCGATTATAAGTACGATAGACACATGCAGTAGATCCAATCTCAACAGCATGATTTTTCTGACTTTTCACCACACTAATCATGCTGATTTACTTTCAAATTAATTATAGCTAGTCAACTACAAAAATTAATAGTTAAAAGAGTTATGCCAGATTGTTGTTATCATTAATAAATTCGATGTTAAGTTAAAAATACTATTTAGGATACATCCTGGCAGTTTATCATTGTGACAAATACCGTACACAATGTGCTATCACTGATTTATTTCATGAATATGAAATATCGACAAGCTCGTACATTTTCGCTCGGATCTTCCATATTGCGTAATATGTGAACATGCTATGTGCCAGCTTTTCCCAAATATGATCCTCACCATCAGTACATTCAGTAAAAACGCTTATGTAGATCGGCTCTGGTAAACGGTTTTTCCAGTGGTCCCAGCTTCACCGCTATCTCGCCCAGCAGAGACTGAGTTGGCGCTTTAGCGCCGGTATTCAATAGCATCAGCGGGATGATAACAACGCTTGCCAACCCTCCCCATGAGAGTTGTGCTACATGAGCGCTTTCACCACGCGACTGCATCAATAAGAACAGAGCACTTCCCGCGGCCCCCAGCAGTAAACCGGCAATGACTTCCGAAGTTGAATGCGCGTGAATCACCAATCGCGAGTAACCTACTAGCCCGGCCAATGCATAGCCTAACAGAACAGAAATACGACGAATCGCTGGTGCTGCACGTGCGCACAGCAGCCATAAGAGAATTGGCCAAAAAGCGGTGGATAATGCAGTGTGTCCGCTAAAGCCTGTGAAATCCAGCTCGCGAATGCCTATCCCCCACCCCATAAATGCCAGTTTTGATGCGCACACAATCACGCCAGTGATACCGAACAGCAGCGCCCAATTCCAGGCAACCTGCTTTGAGTCTTTTCGCAGCAAAAGGACGATAAACAACACGGCCGCACTGGGTAACAGCACAGTACTATCGCCAAAAAATGTGACAACCTGCCAGTTCATTTACCTTTCATCCTTTAACGATCTCTCCTGTCTGGAACGCCATTCCCACGATATCTTTGTGGACATGCACATTTCGTAACTTCACATTTTTATGCATGTATAACCGTTGTTTAATGCGCAAACATGATCTCAGTCAAGTTTTATTTTTATATTGTGATCTTATTAACGACCATCTCATTAAGAAAAATCTTAGTAAGTAATTATTAGCTAAGATTAAATTTCACTCACCTACTCATTGCATCATGATACATCCTGTCTGACTACCAGAAGTCTCCGAACCTAATTTACGTCCGCAAATGATACAACATAACAGAGCACAACCTAATCCGTTGTATTTTAACGTCAATCAGGCTCAAAGCCAGCCATACTCTCAGTCAGTGAACGACTGCAGTCTCTGATGCTTGTCTTTAATATTGCCGCAGATCGTTCACTTTCATATACCTAAAAACCTATGTTAACGAATTACGCTAACAGCTTTTTAATGCTCTCGCGGAATTTAGCGCCTTCTTTATGGTTACGCAGCCCGTAGTTTACAAAAGCCTGCATATAACCCATTTTTTTACCGCAATCGTAGCTTTCGCCAGTCATCAGCATGGCATCAACAGATTGTTTCTTCGCCAGTTCAGCGATGGCATCGGTTAACTGAATACGACCCCAGGCACCTGGCTCGGTACGTTCCAGTTCAGACCACACCTCAGCAGAAAGTACATAGCGGCCTACCGCCATCAGATCAGAATCCAGCGTTTGCGGTTCATCAGGTTTTTCGATGAACTCAACGATACGCGCAACCTGTCCTGCTGATTCCAGCGCATCTTTGGTCTGGATAACAGAGTACTCAGCGAGATCGCCAGCCATACGTTTTGCCAGAACCTGACTGCGGCCAGTTTCCTTAAAGCGAGCGACCATAGCAGCAAGGTTATAGCGCAGCGGATCGGCACTAGCGTCGTCAAGAATGATATCCGGCAATACAACCACAAATGGGTTATCGCCAATTAACGGACGCGCACAAAGGATAGAGTGCCCTAATCCAAGCTGCTGACCCTGACGCACGTTCATAATGGTTACGCCCGGTGGACAAATAGCCTGCACTTCTGCCAGCAGTTGACGCTTCACACGTTGCTCTAGCAAAGCTTCCAGCTCGTAGGAGGTGTCAAAATGGTTTTCAACAGCATTCTTAGATGAATGGGTGACCAGCACAATTTCCTTGATACCAGCAGCTACGATTTCGTCAACAATGTACTGCACCATTGGCTTGTCGACGATCGGCAACATCTCTTTCGGAATGGCCTTGGTGGCGGGTAACATATGCATCCCTAGTCCTGCTACCGGTATAACTGCTTTCAAACTCACCATTATCATTTCCACCCGTATGGTTATAAATCTCTCGATTCCTGTCAGATTGTATGTATCACTGGCAATTATCCATGATGATACACGGTTGCAGTCTGTTCTACTGTCCGTCAAATTCCGAAATTACAAGAATAGTTTAAGAATACACGTAAAGCGTGTAGACCAATAGACAGACTTAAGAAAATTCTTAAGTATGATTATTAACACGAATTTACTAATATTTACAATGACTTATCATAGCTATCTATCTGTTTTAATTTGTCAGAGAGAGCAGTGACATTCTTCTTTTCGCCATCAACACCCTTTTGATACTCTGTTATCTTTCAGCTTGAGTTGATACAGAGCAAGTGACCAGAAAAAAATAGAAAATCAGCCAAAATAATCGCTTATAGTGATAATAAAATTATTTGCAGGTATAAAAGCGACTAAATTTCAGCAACATCTCTGTCATGGTCTACTTTCAGCCAGACCTCAGACTTATCCAGTCATCTCTGCTAATGCCCTTCTCATCTAATTTCCTTACCATTTATCTCCATATAACGCTGATAATATCGTCTAGCAAAAATTTTTCTCCGGCAAGCCACGATATTAAGTAGTATAAAAATTCAAATTATAGAAAAATGAAGTTATATACATCAAATCTATTGATGGGGTTTTGTTACTACGCGGACGCTGCATCAGCGGCTGGCTATCCCTCAGGAGCTGTTGAACTATTTTCAGCCCATGAATTTGATCGGAAATCAGACGGCCCTCCGACATTGATGAAAATTAGCACAACCATGAATAAGTAAAATCCTGGACGCAGGAACTTAATAGGTTACATCGTTGACAACTGGCTATTTTGTTTTCTGGTATGACAAGGACCTGAATTTTGACCATCAGGCAAATTACGGCTGAAAATATTGCATTTTATCTATGGCTTATCCATGATCGGTACATGGCACTCTTAGGTTGTAAAGGTTTTAACTGATTATGGAATGGATTGCCGACCCCTCGATCTGGGCCGGACTCATAACTCTTGTGGTTATTGAGCTGGTTCTCGGTATTGATAATCTGGTCTTTATCGCTATTCTCGCGGAAAAACTTCCCCCGGCGCAAAGAGACCGTGCGCGGGTAACGGGCCTGTTGCTGGCAATGCTGATGCGTTTGCTATTGCTGGCTTCTATCTCCTGGCTGGTCACCCTGACTAAACCACTGATTACCTGGCACGATCTGAGCTTTAGCGCCCGCGATCTGATCATGCTATTCGGAGGATTATTTCTGCTCTTTAAAGCCACTGTCGAGCTCAATGAACGGCTGGAAGGGAAAGATAGCGATAATCCCAGTCAGCGCAAAGGGGCAAAATTCTGGGGGGTGGTGGCGCAAATTGTGGTACTTGATGCCATCTTTTCCCTCGACTCCGTCGTTACGGCGGTCGGAATGGTTGATCATTTAGCCGTCATGATGGCAGCGGTAGTTATTGCCATTAGCCTGATGCTAATGGCCAGTAAAGCTTTAACCCGCTTTGTTAACAGCCACCCGACGATCGTTATTCTCTGCCTGAGCTTCTTGCTCATGATTGGCTTTAGCCTGATAGCCGAAGGTTTCGGTTTCCCGATCCCGAAAGGCTATTTGTATGCCGCTATCGGCTTCTCGATAATGATTGAATCCTTTAACCAGCTGGCGATGTTCAACCGTCACCGTTTTCTTTCGGCCAATCTGACCCTGCGTCAGAGAACGACTGAGGCGGTCATGAGCCTGTTAAGTGGCCACAAAGAAAAAGCCGAACTCGATAGTGATGCTTCATCGCTCATCGCTGACCATGATGACAATCCGCTCTTTAATCCCCAGGAACGAAGAATGATTGAGCGGGTCCTCAATCTTAACCAACGCACAGTCAGCAGCATCATGACCTCACGTCATGATATTGAACATATCGATCTGAGTGCGCCGGAAGATGAGATTCGTGCATTACTCGATAAAAATCAGCATACGCGCGTGGTGGTCACCGGTGGCAATGACGACGACGATATGCTCGGCGTCGTGCACGTTATCGATCTACTGCAACAGTCGCTGCGTAACGAGCCGCTCGATTTACACGTTCTTATCCGCCAGCCGCTGGTATTTCCGGAGGCGCTGCCGCTGCTTTCTGCTCTGGAACAGTTCCGTAATGCCAGGACCCACTTTGCCTTTGTTGTTGACGAGTTTGGTTCCGTTGAAGGGATTGTTACGCTCAGCGACGTGATGGAAACCATTGCAGGTAATCTGCCTAATGAAGTGGAAGAGACCGATGCGCGTCACGATATTCATAAAAATGGCGATGGTAGCTGGACGGTTAACGGTCATATGCCGCTGGAAGATTTAGTTCAGTACCTCCCTCTTCCACTGGATGAGAAAAGGGAATACCACACGGTTGCCGGTCTGCTGATGGAGTACCTGCAGCATGTTCCGCAGGAAGGTGAAGAAGTGGCAATCGGCGGGTATATTCTGCGCACGTTGCAGGTTGAAAGTCACCGGGTGCAAAAAGTACAGATAGTGCCGCCAGCGCCGGAAGAAGATGAACTGGATTATGAAGTGTAATGCCTTCATATGTGAACAGGGTGAAGGGTGGTAAATCAGTTGTAGAAAGTGCGCTAATGTTTATGTCGGGTGGCGGCTAACGCCTTACCCGACCTACAAAACCCGTACTCGTATTAACGCCGGGTGACGGCTGGTGCCTTACACGACGGTAGCTACAAAACCTGCACTCGTATTCACGCCAGGTGACGGCTTACCCCTACCGCCCAACAAAACCCGTACTCGTATTCACGCCAGGTGGCGACTGGCGCCTTACCCGGCTAATAAAACCCGCACACTCTTAGCCTGTAGGCCCGCGCAAGCGAAGCGCCGCCGGGCGATTTCACAACTGAGCTATTGCCAGCAATCCGGGTACGAGACGCTTCTTCTGCTTTTCCAGGCCAAACTCACAGCTTATCAAGCAGCTTCTTCACATCTTTCCCGTCCTGGGAGTTTTTGTTGCGATCCGCCCAGTCGTTCAGGCGTTTTCTGGCTTCATCTTGCAGCTGTTTACGCAGAATCTGGTCCACCTGCAGGCTATAGCTCAACGTCTGCCAGTTACCATAAATACGTAGCGGAATTGCGGTTTGTTTGAGTCTGTCAATGAGCTTGCTCTCGCCTTTCCAGCCACCCAATACCCTGACGTTAAAACGCATATCGCAGTCTTCTTTCAGCAGGTTAAGCTCACCTTGTCCGGTGAGCGCCATCAGTTCAGATTGCCCCTGCATTCGCCTTAACGTCACCAAACCATTATCCAGCTCCAGCGCACTGCTGACAGAATCGAGCCGAGTGGCGTTATCGTAGTTTTCCTGCGCCTGCACATTGGTGCTGCGCTCCACGGCCTGCTGCACCAGCTGCTGGAAATTGAGTCCTTCAGTACGCGTATCCGTCATCTGGATTTGCGCCTGCCCTTGCCAGTTACGACGGAAATCATCAGCATCTATTTTTTCGCCGGAAAAGTCTCCGCTCAGCGTCAGCTTACCAGTGAGATTTAACGAATAGTTAAAGGCTTTCAGAATCGAGCTGATCTCAATATTGTCGAGTTTCGGCTGAAACGAAGCCTGTGGGGTATCGCTACGGGCGTCCAGCAAACCGGGCAGAGAGAGGTTGCCGCCATCCAGATTTCCCTGCAGCTGATTGATCGTCAACAGCCCCTGCTGATTACTGATATCACCTTTAACCTGGGTAAAATTCATTCCTCGCCACTGAAGCTGGTCAGCCGTCAGGGTCATTCGCGCATTAAAAGCGCGCAGAGCATTGTAATCTTGCTGAATATCGCTATTGGCGATAACTGGACGCAGCTGGCGAGTCTGACTCTGCCCTTGCTGGTTAGCTCCGTTATCAGTGGCAGGTGAAGTATGAGTCAGTAAGCTGTCCAGGTTCAGCGTGCTCGCCTGAAGATTCAGCGTCCAGTCAGGTTGTTCGCCTAACACCACGCTGGCATTGCCGGTAATGGCGCTGCCGTTGGCGCTTAAATTTAGTTTGTCAAAACTGAGCTTTTTCGCGTCTTCGAACCAGCTTGCCTGCAGGCTGCCCTGACCACTGATCCCCGCAGCAGGAAGCTCAGCGCCACGAAGCTGCCAGCTCAATTGTGAAATTTCCGCCTTCAGGGAGTGAGGATAGTCTCCGCCCTGCACTTGAGCGGAGAGCGAAAGCGCCAGGTCTCGCTGATCGCGATTTACCCGGCCTGAAAAATCGAGCGTCGCATGATGATGTTCATCCTGTTCCATCTGCAGACGAATATCGCGCACCGTGACCTGCTCACCGTCTTCATGCTGAAAGAAGAGCACACTATCGGCGATCTGTAGCTGCCGGACATCATACGACCAGCCGCGATCTTCAGATACCTGCGGCAGCGTATTATCATGTGGAACCACCGGCGCATTTTGACTACGCACGGCTTCGGTTTTGGAGGTCAGTTGGATAACAGCGCCTTTCAACATCACCTGCTTTACCTGCAACTGATGGGAAATCAGCGGCATCAGCGCAACGTCCAGGCGCATGTTGTCGGCGCGAATGATCGGTTCGGCAGCGCCAGGCGCGGTCAACGTCATGCGACCAGAGAGAATACTGAGCTGCGGCCAGACGTGCCAGCGCAGCGGACCATCGAGCTCAAGCTGATAGCCGCTACGATCCGCAACCTCTTTGACCATATAGGCGCGAAAATCGTTGGGATTGACCAGCAATACCAGCGCGGTAAGACCGGCGACAACCACCGCCAGCAAGATCATCAGCGTCGTCAGAATTCGTCTCATGGCT
The DNA here is from genome assembly GCF_027492335.1 of Klebsiella sp. Classification (NCBI taxonomy): domain Bacteria; kingdom Pseudomonadati; phylum Pseudomonadota; class Gammaproteobacteria; order Enterobacterales; family Enterobacteriaceae; genus Klebsiella; species Klebsiella sp. Next base: position 33,842 of record NZ_JAPUEW010000006.1, read on the forward strand.
TCCTCAGCAAACCGCTTAAATTATCAGTCCTTGTCGATTCGACTCGCCACCGCACCCTGCTGGTCACGATATTTGGCATCTTCACGACGGTTATAAGGCCGCGCAGCCGGGCCAGATAACGGTTCAAAGCTTAGCGCCCCGATAGGCATTCCCGGGCGCAACGCCAACGGCAGCTTGCCGGAATTATAGAACTCGAGCACGATGCAACCGGACCAGCCCGGATCGATACGGTGTGCGGTGACGTGGACCATCAATCCAAGACGCGCTAGCGAAGAACGCCCGTCGAGCCAGCCGACCAGGTCTGCAGGCAAGGTCACGGATTCATACGTTACTGCCAGCGCCAACTCTCCAGGATGCAGGAAAAACGCCTCTCCTTCCGCCAGCACAATCTCCTCGCTCATCACGCGATCCAGCGCTGCGCTGACTTCCGCTTTTGGCCCGCTCAGGTCAATAAAACCTGCGGTGTGGCCACGAAACGTGCGGAATTTATTCCCCAGGCGGACATCAACCGTCGCGCCATTAATCCGCTCTACAGGTGGGCGTGGATTAATGGCCAACCGCCCCTCATCCAACCAGGCTTCTATATCTCGGTCGCACAGACGCATGAACGTTCTCCTTTAAGGCATCGCGCCCTTACGCCTTCCGGGGATAAGGGCAAATTGGCTTCTCTTTGCACGTTACACAATTCGTTCGTGTTATTCAAAGAACTGACTGATTTTGGCCTTCAGAATATCGATGGCGATGCGGTTTTTACCGCCGCGAGGCACAATAATGTCGGCATACTGCTTGGAAGGGTCGATAAACTGCAGGAACATCGGGCGAACGGTTTTCTGATACTGCGCCATCACCGAATCCATTGAACGCCCACGCTCATTCACATCACGCTTGATGCGGCGCATCAGGCAGATATCCAGCGGGGTATCAACGAAAATAGAGAAACTGAGTTCATTACGCAGGCGAACGTCAGTCAGCAGTAAGATCCCTTCAAGGATGATCACTTTCTTCGGTTCAATATGAATGGTTTCCGGCATGCGAGTGTGCTCGACATAGCTGTAAACCGGTAACTCAATCGGCTGGCCGCTTCTCAGCATCTGTAGATGCTGAAACAACAGACTATGATCCATCGAACTTGGGTGGTCATAGTTGGTTTTTACACGCTCTTCCATCGACAGATGACTTTGATCCTTGTAATAGCTGTCTTCCGGAATAACGCCGATATGCTCATCGCCGACTTGTTCACGTAGTTCACGATAAAGCGTGCTGGCGATGAGGCTTTTGCCCGAAGCCGATGCGCCGGCGATGCCTATAATGACGCACTGATGAGACGTATCAGTCATAAATTTTTGCGACCTGATTAACCTGGGAATGTAGGAAGGGTGGCGGTTGAACGCCAAACTCGGCAATTATAGGGATTTCAGGCCTGCGATACTAGTGCTAAGCGCCCTGCCCGGCTATTCCTCATCCGGCGACCAGCCTTGCGTATACCATATGTGCAATAACGCATACGATCGCCACGGCTGCCAGCGGCTGGCATAACGCGCAATACGCGTCGGCGTCATTCCAGGGAAGCGCTGTTTAATCAGGTAGTCGTCCGGCAGAAAGATATCCTGCGCCTGCCAGCCGCGAAGCGCAAAATAGCTGGCGGTCCAGCGGCCAATGCCGGGCAGCGTCTGCAACTGCTTCATTCCGGCTTCTATATTATCTGGCGCAACTAAAGGCAGCTCGCCGCTAATTGCCGCCTGAGCTAAATGAATCAGGGCTTCTGCACGCCGAAGCGGCATTCCCAGCGCCTTTAACGCTTGCGGGTCAGCGAGTGCCAACTGGTGCGCGGTGGGGAAAAGGTAAAACTCCGGCGCATCGGCGAGCGGTTTCCCCCAGGCAGCAGCGACTTTTCCGGCAAGTTTCGCCGCCATGGCCACGCTGACCAGTTGCCCCAGCACCGCGCGTACCGCTTGTTCAAAGGCGTCAAGGGAACCCGGCAGGCGTAAACCCGGCCTCGCCTGCGCCAGCTCCCCCAGCGTCAAAGCGACCTGCTGCGGGTCGCAGGATAAATCAAACAGTCGCGCAATACGGGCCAGGCACTCATCAGCCACTGGCTCCAGCCCGGGGGAAAGCGCGATTTGCATTCCTTGTGCCGCTTCGTCCGGCGTGACAGTAATCAGACCGGCATGGCCCGCCAGCGCAAAACTGCGGATATAGCGCCCGTCAACGAAGGTCTCAACCCCCTGCACCGCACGAGCGCCAAGAAAACTAAACATCCACTCCCAGTCATAGGGAGGGTGCCAGGCTAACAGCGTCATTATTTCTCCTTTTTCAGCGCTTCAATCATAGCTGCGGAACGTCGCATTTGCCTTGCTTTTAAATTCCAGTTGTCGCGATGGCATCAATCCGCTAAAGTCGCCCCCCTTCTTCACTGGCATGGGGATTTTGCAGGCTATGTTTATTGGTTTTGACTACGGTACCGCTAACTGTTCAGTCGCGGTGATGCGCGACAATATTCCGCAATTGCTAACGCTGGAAAACGGCAGTTCACTGCTGCCATCAATGCTTTCAGCGCCCACTCGCGAAGCGGTCAGCGAATGGCTCTACCGTCATCATGAAGTCCCGACCAGCAGTGATGAAAACCAGGCGCTGCTGCGGCGCGCGATCAACTACAACCGTGATGAAGATATCGATGTGTTACGCAATAGCGTGCAGTTTGGCCTCGCCTCGCTGCATCAATACGTCGACGATCCGGAAGAAGTCTACTTTGTGAAATCGCCGAAGTCGTTCCTCGGTGCCAGCGGACTCAAGCCGCAGCAGGTTGCGCTATTTGAAGATTTAGTCTGCGCCATGATGCTGCATATTAAGCAGCAGGCACAAGCGCAACTGCCGGAAACCATCGACCAGGCAGTGATTGGGCGACCGATTAACTTCCAGGGGCTCAGCGGCGATGAGGCCAACGCCCAGGCGCAGGGAATTCTGGAACGTGCGGCAAAACGCGCAGGCTTTCGCGACGTAGTATTTCAGTTTGAACCGGTTGCGGCAGGGCTGGACTTCGAAGCAACACTCAGCGAGGAAAAACGCGTTCTGGTTGTCGATATCGGCGGCGGTACCACTGACTGTTCGTTACTGCTGATGGGGCCGCAATGGCGAGAAAAAGCCGATCGCCAGCAAAGTCTGCTCGGGCACAGCGGTTGTCGCGTCGGCGGTAACGATCTGGACATCGCGCTCGCCTTTAAATGCCTGATGCCGCTGCTGGGCATGGGCGGAGATACCGAAAAAGGCATCGCCCTGCCGATTTTGCCGTGGTGGAATGCGGTAGCAATTAACGACGTTCCCGCACAGACTGATTTTTACAGCACCGCCAATGGCCGTCTGCTGAACGACTTACTGCGCAGCGCCCGCGATAGCGAGAAGGTTGCTTTGTTGCTGAAAGTCTGGCGTCAGCGTCTGAGCTATCGTCTGGTTCGCAGCGCGGAAGAGAGCAAGATCGCCCTTTCCGCACAGTCGAGCGTCACGACCGGGCTACCGTTTATCAGCGACGAGCTGGCGACGGCTATCAGCCAGCAGGGTCTGGAAGCGGCTTTAGATCAGCCGTTAACCCGCATAATGGAACAGGTGCAGCTGGCGCTGGATAACAGCAACGATAAACCGGATGTGATTTACCTGACCGGCGGCAGCGCTCGCTCGCCATTGATTAAAAAAGCGCTGACGGCTCATCTGCCGGGCATTCCAATTGCCGGTGGCGATGATTTTGGCTCAGTAACGGCAGGATTGGCCCGCTGGGCGCAGGTGGTGTTTCGTTAATCATTGATTGTTTCCCCGGATGATCGGGGTTTCGTAGGCCGGGCAAAGCGTCAGCCGCCGCCCGGCAACAATACGAACAGAATATCAAAATCGCGCTCTGTTATTTCCCTTCACGACGCGAAACGTAATCTCGCATCCCTTCTCCGGTATAAATCTGTCGCGGGCGATAAATGTTCAACGGCGCTTCATGCATTTCGTTCCAGTGCGCCACCCAACCGAGCGTTCTGCCTACGGCGGTAATCACCACAAACATCGACGCTGGCAGCCCCATTGCTTTGAGGATCACGGCTGTATAAAAGTCGACGCTTGGCGACAGGCCATTCTCAACAAAATACGGGTCGGTCAGCGCCACCTCTTCAAGCGCCATCGCCACCTGCAATGGCATATCACACATGCCCAGCTCTTCCAGTACCCGGTGACAGGTCTCACGCAATATAGCCGCTCTAGGGTCAAGATTACGATAGCGAGAGTTACCAAAGCCCAGGCGACGGAATGCCTGCGGATCGCGTTTTGCTCTACTCAGGAAGGCGGGGATTTGATCAACGGTCTCAATCTCTTCCAGCATTCGCATGCTGGCTTCGTTAGCCCCGCCGTGTGCTGGCCCCCACAGGGACGCAAGCCCCGCGGCAACGCTGGCGAATAAATTTGCCCCGGAAGAGCCCGCTGCTCGCACTGTCGTGGTCGATGCACACTGGCCGTGGTCAGCATGCAGCACCAGAATTTGGTTCATTGCCTGCTCAATCACCGGGTTAAGTTGATATTTTTCTGCCGGGATCGCAAACAGCATATGCAGGAAATTCCCCGCATAAGAGAGATCATTACGTGGATACTGCGCCGGCTGTTCAATGGAAAACTTATAGCTCATCGCCGCCAGGGTTGGCATTTTCGACAGTAAACGCGTCGCGGCCAGCGCGCGGTGTTCCGGATTTTCGACGTCCAGCACATCGTGATAAAACGCTGCCAGGGTCCCTACCAAAGCACACATTAATGCCATCGGATGGGAGTCGCGACGAAAACTGCTGCACATGCGAGCAATCTGCTCGTGCACCAGGCTATGGCGGGTAATTGTTTCGTTGAAAACCTGATAGCTGGCTTCGTCTGGCGCATCGCCACGCAGTAGAATATAAGCGACCTCAAGGAAGTCACACTGACGGGCCAGTTGATCCACCGGGTACCCGCGATGCAGTAGAACGCTATTTTCGGTATCAATCCAGGAGATGGCTGACGTACAGCCTGCAGTGTTGCTAAAACCGGGGTCAAAACTGCATATCCCTAAAGGCGCTAACGGGCGTATATCCATGCCAACGTGGCCGAGAGTCCCGGTGACCGTACTCAAAGGAATTGACCGTTGTTCATCCAAAGAAAGCATTAACGATTTCGTCGTCATCCTGTAAGGTCCCCCTGCACAACAAATGAATAATTTGCCTGGCCATTTCCCCAGGCGGAATTGCCAACATAACCAGAGTCGCCCCAGGATTCTTTGATATGAATAACCAAAACATTCACAAAGGCGCATTATTATTCATCGTTTCAGTGAAACTTCGCCACACTCCCCATCGAATAAAATAATGAACAACCGATCATTCGCATTACTTAAATCCTGCAACCATACGCATAAAGGATAATTTTATTTTACATTCGATAGCCAACCGTGGTTTCTCATTTCATTCGGAATTTACATCTACATCATTACCCAATAATATCTATCCTTGGCCCCCTCAATGACGACAGGAGGGCCTACGTGCGAGACTGCAGGTTCGATCGTTTGATACCGATCGACGGTGGCGCTTTTTCAGGCTCCCCCGCAACACACCAAAAAATAAAAAATTAATTAAAGTGTAATATCTGCCAACTATCAGTAGCCGTTGTTATTAAATAAGCTATTGCAAATTTTATATATCTATACCAATGGCCCACTGGCTAATATCAAAAACGCCTATGCCTTGACGGAGTTTTTAGCTTGCATATCATCCCATCATCCCCATACGTTAACCTGACATGAGAATTTACCCAAGGCAGGTCTGGCCAGTTGCCCGACATGCAAATAACGCTGGAATAATATCTTTGACAACAGCAGAATGCTGCGTCGTCCAACCCTACGAGTTTATTTCCCGGATTCCGGGGGATTGCCTGTGCCAGCAGCAGGCTTCATCGCCGTTCATATCGTACTGGTTTTATTAATCCATACCGCAAGGGGTCGTGATTGAATCGTGTGTGCGCAGTTTTTGATATTGTTTGCCGATGCAACAGACTTCATTTCTGGGCATGGAGTGGCGTATTTTTGGTCCTACAGATGTTGGCCCCGGCTCGCGCGGAAGTCCGTCAACTGGGTATCGATATTCCTGTATACTGGTACGCTGACGCCAGCGACAAGATGACGTTAGATGCCTTTCTTTCTCTGCCGGAAGATGCGCTGAAAACGGCACCGCTGATCCCCTCGTTTGGCTATTCGCCAAAGACCTTCTGGTTGCGTACCACGCTTCCTGCGGCATACTTCGCCGGTGAACAACGCTGGCTGCAGCTGGGCCCGTCATTTGTTGATCATTTAAGCGTATTTTATCGTCCTTATGGCAGCGATAGCCCGTGGATACGAAAAGAGTTTGGCGATCATGCTCCCGCTCGGGATAACGATCTCGACTATCGGGAGAGCGTGCTGATTTTACCGCCGCCCCCCACCATTGAGGGTTACGAGATAGCATTCCGTCTCCAGAGCAGCAGCACACTCATTCTGTTGGCAACCCTCTCTTCCCCACAGGAGTTTGTGCGCTCTGCGACTCTCGACACGGCCTTCTGGAGCTTTTATTTTGGTCTGGCTGTGATTGCCAGCGGCATCGCACTGTGGCTCGCCGTTGCGCTACGCCGCCGTTTACTGTGGGGGATCTGCTTATTCTCTCTCAACTATCCGCTGGTAGCAGCACTGCACGGATATCCTGAATGGCTCTTTGGCGATGTGGTGTTGCCGGTGCAGGATTACATGATCAGCTGTTTGTCGCTGGTGAGCTACGCCACTGCCCTGTGGATGCACAGCGAAGTCTTTGATCTTAAGAAGAATATGCCGCGGCTGCATAAACTGCTGCTGGCGGCTATCGGGTTAAATATTGTCTTGCAAATCAGTATCCCGTTGGGCTTCTATGGCCTGGCGATGCAGATAGAAGCAGGGATATTCTTCATCGCCGCCCCTATTCTGCTGATAACGTCCTGGACGCTGTGGCGGCGTAAAGCGATTGACCTGAATACGTTACTGTTGGGGCTACTACCACCGGTATACGTGGTGTCCGCCGCACTGGTTTTGCTCTCCATCCATGGCGTTATTCCCTTTCATAATATGGTTTATTCAATCTGGCAGTACGCGCTGATTATCCATATCGTCACCGTATTGATTATCGCCGTGCTGCGCGTTCGCGCGGAAAACCGCAAGTTAATGAAGAAACAGCAGTTAGCGCGAGAGCTACAGATTGAGCGCGAAGCCAGTTTCCATCAGCGCCAGTTTATGGGTATGGTGGCGCATGAGTTCAGAACACCGCTGGCAATTATTCAGGCCGCGCTGGAGAACCTGCGCCTGTGCACCTCATCCGCGAGCCAGGGCTCACGTCTCGATCGTATGCAGCGGGCAACTACCCGCCTTGTACAGCTAACCGATAATTGCCTGGCCGATGCCCGTCTCTCCTCCTACGACCTGCACGCGGATAAACAAAATGCCGAACTGCTGCCGGTTATCCATACGGCCGCCACGGTGGTGGATCTGTCGCTGAACCATTATTTAAATGTCACCCTAGAGGGGCAAAATGTTGGCCCTGAATCCTCTTCGCCGATGCTGTTCATTGATAGCGGGATGCTGTGTATTGCTATCGCTAACCTGCTTGATAACTCGGTCAAATATTCAGAATCGGGTGAGATAAGAATCGAGATTTTTCAGCAGGAAAAGCATTTTGAAATCCGCATTGGCGATCGCGGTCCCGGCATTCCACCTGAACAGGTCGAACATATTTTCGAGCGCTATCGCCGCGGTGAGACACATACGACAACACCTGCCGGAACTGGCCTCGGATTGTATGTTGCCCGACAAATCGTACAGGCCCACGACGGGGACCTGTGGCTGGCAAAAAATACCGCAGCCGGATGCGAATTTGCGCTTACTCTCCCGCTGGATGGACAGCAGAAGGACAAATCATGACATTACGCGTGGCTATTATCGAAGATAGCGCTGATTTATTGGATGAACTATTGGCTTTTTTGCGCCATCGCGGCTTTGACGCCTGGGGCGTACGCAGCGCCGAAGCATTCTGGCGGCAGCTGCATCGCGACCCCGTCGATATCGTGCTCATCGATATCGGCCTGCCGGGGGAAGACGGATTTAGCGTACTGGACTATCTGCATGAAATTGGCCAGTTCGGGCTGGTGGTCATTACCGCCAGAGGGCATGAACAGGACCGACTGCAGGCGTTAAACTCCGGTGCCGACCTCTATCTCATCAAGCCGGTAAACTTTTCCGATCTCGCCGATAGCATTAATGCGCTTGGCTCCCGACTTCGGCAGCAAAAACCGCCGGTTAACGCTCCTCAAGCAATATCAGCGGAACGGTCAGCGTCGTCGCCCTGGACGTTACAAGTTGAGCAGCTTGTCGCACCTTCGGGGTTGACCCTACCGCTGACGCAACAAGAGTACCGGCTGCTGGAGGTCTTAATGCGTAATCGTAATGAAGTCTGTAACAAAGTTGCCCTGCACGACTGCCTGTTCACCGATGAAGGCGAACCGGAGCTGCACCGAATCGACGTGGTCATCAGTCGTTTACGGCACAAAGCCCGCCTGCACGGCATTACCCTGCCCATTCGCGCCATTTTTGGCAAAGGTCTGGCGTTTATTTCCTGATGTCTCCCCCCGGCAGTCACCAGCCTGCCGGCTTAGTCCGTCCTTTCTGTACTGTTTCATTACTATTACGTTATGAATTCGGCTTTTCTTGTTAACTTTTTTTCAGTTTTTGAGAGGAATGAGAGAAATGAGACTGACAGCACATTAAGAATTTTCCTACATTGACATGGTGTCGTGAGCGAACCACGTCAAAGCGTCATTAAGATAATGGACTGTCGATAAATTCAGCAACCTCTGAATTCCGGCCGTTTGCCGCACGCTTTGCTCCCACGATCGCCAGTACGATTTTGAAGAAGAGTATAAAAATATTCTCGTGCGTACGATGTACTGTTTTAACACCTAAAATTAAGTTAAAGGATATCAATCATGGCCATGCAAACATGGTTAGCCTTATTGCTGTGCATATTTTGCCTTTGCGTTTCCGTCTATAGTCTTGTTTCTTATATTAGAGACAGGAGAAAACAGAAGTTTCCGTTTTCAACGAAAAACTCTTCGCGCAGAAGATAATTAAAGCCACAGCAATAATAAAAAATCTGCACAGCAACAATCACCGCATACGCCCGGAGGATTGATCACAACATGGCGTTATGTTGATTTATCAGGAAAATAACGCCATGAAAAGAATAAACATCGCAATCAATACTAAAAATACGTTCCTCAGAGAATCTTTGGTTTCAATGGTCAATGAACTTATCCGCAGCAATGCTAATCTGGATGTTAATTTTTCTTATAAGCATAATGATTTTTTAGATAAGGATATCATTATCGCTGAAGTTCTCCCTGGAGAGATCTATCTGTGCAATACCAGCATAAAAAATCGTAAAAAAAATAGTTCAGTGATTATATTGCACAGCTATGACAAACTCCCGGAAAAAGAACTCATTGTTAACTGCCTGAAAGGCGTCATCTTCGTTTCAATCAAATCCGTTAATATTGATAAAATGTTTGAAATCATTGCCCAGGAACTAAAAAGGTGTGAACACCTAACGCTGGCGCAGGTTACAGATTCAACGCTAACCTGCACCAACTGCCCGCATAAAATGCTTTCCCGATCGCAGGTCGCCGTCGCCACCGGTATTATTCATGGCTTTGACATTAGCAAGATATCTGCTCTCAACAAGGTGAGTATCAAAACCACCACCTGGCACAAAAGTAAAATTATGGAAAAATTCAGCCTTAATAATAATTATGATTTTTTCCAGTTTATGAATTTGTTAAAAGAGCGCTGGTAAATCCTCGCTTATGCTGATCATTGATAACACTATGCACGGTAAAATTAGGAATTTGATGGTTTGTACAGGATAGGATTCCGAAAAATATCAACAAGATGAAAAACATCTACTCAGGTGCGACAAGCAGCAGGTAACATCATGCGGTTCCTTGGTATGAAGATACCGTAGCGTATTTTTATACAATAAGAAAAACGTCTTTATCGAGGAATGAGTTACTTCGTCACATTGCCCCTTGCGTGCCTGTTAGGGGCCTCTTTTTCGCCGTGATGAGTAAACGCGCCCCATAAACGAGGGCGCGTGACGATCAGGCTTCGACCTGCTGAGGTTCAGCTTCAGCTTCCAGTACTTCTTCCTGCAATAGACCTTCATTTTTTGACAGCATTGCCGTCGCGATACCGTTACCCAGTACGTTTATCGCCGAACGCCCCATATCCAGGAAGTGGTCAATGCCCATTAGCAGCAAGATGCCCGCAACAGGAACATTGAAGCTGGGGATCGTGGCGGCCAGCACCACCAGCGCCGAACGCGGCACCCCGGCAATCCCTTTCGACGCCAGCATCAGCGTCAGCATCATCACGGTAATCTCACTAAAGCTCAGCTGAATATTGTAGGCCTGAGCGATAAACATGGCGGCAAAAGAGCAGTACACCATCGAGCCAACCAGGTTAAAAGAGTAACCAATGGGCAGCACAAACGAAGCGATGTTACGCGAGCAGCCAAATTTCACCAGCCGCTCCAGGGTCTTCGGATAAGCGGCTTCCGAGCTGCTGGTGGTAAACGCCACCAGTACCGGGTCTTTCAGCATATTGAGCAGGCGAAAAACCTCTTTTTTCAACACCATATAGCCTACCGCCAACAGCACGACGCTGGTCAGCAGAATCGCCACATAGTAACCGCCAATAAACGAAGCATAGTTAAGCAGGATCCCCAGCCCCTGAGAGGCGATAACCGATGAAATCGCCGCGAAAATCGCCAGCGGTGCCACATACATGACGTACCCGGTCACCTTCAGCATAATGTGGGAAACCACGTTGAGCGCAGCCACCAGCGGGGCATTAAACTTTTCGCCCAGAGATGCCCCGGCAATGCCAAAGAACATTGAGAACACCACTATTTGCAGAATCTCGTTGTTGGCCATCGCCTCGGTAATGCTGGTCGGAATAGTATGCGTCAGAAAGCCTTTTAAGCTCATTCCGCTTACCGCCAGCCCGGTATCCACGGACTCTTTAGGAATAGCGAGGTTCAAACCGGCGCCGGGATGTTCGAGAGTCACGATCACCAGCCCAACCAGAATGGAGAGAATTGACGAGGTGATAAACCACACCATCGCTTTACCGCCGACCCGCCCGATGGTCGCCGTTTCGCCAAGACGCATAATACCAACCGTCAGGGTACTGAAGACTAATGGCGCAATCACCATCTTAATCAGACGCAGGAAGACGTCTGTTAGCAGCGTAATGTTTTCAGACCATGCGGTAATGGTCGTTTGCGCGGCATATGCATGGATGGCCGCGCCGGAGAGGATCCCCAAGAGCATGAAAATGACGATGAACAGCGTGAGTTTGTTTGCACTTGCCACAAAAATTAACCCCTGATTTATTTAACGTGTTGTTTTCAATGCGTATGTATTTTTTTTATTGAAACGCACCAAACATTCACCACATAAATTGAATAAAAGCAGACGGGGTTACAACTCTTTTTTTAGTTTTTATAGTAAAAGTTGATATGCTCGTTGACGTGCATCAAGCCGCGGCGGGTTGTCCGAAAAGATCAAAAAAAGCGCCGGTGGTCGAGGCCAGCCGGCGCAAAGAGGCATTAGTTTTTGACGGTATCCTCCAGGAAGAAGCGCCCCAGCGGATTCTGGTAAAAACCGTCGATATTCTTGCGGCTGACGTTGCGGTACGGGCTGTAATACAGATCAACCCAGTTCACGTCGGCTTTGGCCATTTTTTGCAGGTCAATATACATCTGCTCGCGCTTTTTACTGTCCATTTCTACGCGCGCAGCGGCCACCAGAGCTTTAACCTGCTCATTATGATAGCGGGTCATATAGTTCATATTGGCATCATGACCAAGCACAAAGGTGGTTTTCTGGTCAGGGTCAAGAATATCGTTCGTCCAGTACATTACCGAAATATCATAATCCCCGGCGACCAGCATATCCCAACTCTGGCTCGGGTCGACTTTTTGTAAATTCACCGTCACCCCGGCTTTTGCCAGCTGCTGCTGGAGCAAAATCGCGATTTGCTCATCCACTTCATCCCCGGCGTTAACCACGTAGTTCAGCTTCAGGTCGGCGGCCCCCGCCGCCTTCAGCATCTCTTTGGCCTTTTGCGGATCGTATGGCCTGCGAAGATTGTCCGCGTAATGGTAAAGCGCCCCGGCAGGAATGTAGGAGTTCGCCACCTGACCATAGCCAAAGGTCACGGTCTTCACGATAGCGTCTTTATCAATCGCAAAGTCCAGCGCCTGACGCACTTCCACCTTACCCAGCGCGCCGTGAGAATGGTTGATCAGCAGATGGTCTTCACGAGTGGAAGGATCCAGCTCAACCTTCAGATTGGCGTCTTTTTGTAACGAGGCAATGCGCGAGAAAGGCACGGTCAGCGCGGCGTCAAGCTCACCAGCCTGCACTTTCAGCATTCGGGTATTATCATCCGGAATGGTTAACCACTCCACGCCGTCCAGGCTGACGTTTTTCGCCTGCCAGAAGTTCGGGTTCTTAACCAGCACGATTTTTTCGCCGCGCAGCCACTCTTTAACACTGAACGCGCCGGAACCTATCGGTTTTTCGGCAAACGCCTCTTCACCTTCCGCCTTCATCGCCTGCTGTGAAACCACCGAGGCGTTCGGCAGCGCCAGCTGCGATAAGAATGGCGCGGAGGGCGATTTCAGCGTGACCACCAGGGTGCGCGGGTCCGTGGCCTCCGCTTTGGCGATAATGCTATAGGAATCACGCCATAGCGAACCTTCATCATCGCGGATACGCAACAGGCTAAACGCCGCATCGCTGGCGGTCAGCGCTGTACCATCAGAGAATTTGGTATCGCGAATTTTAAAGGTATAGACCTTACCATCCGGGGAAATCGTCCAGCTCTCTGCCACGCCAGGCTCCAGCTTAGTCCCGGTTTTATCCACCCGTACCAGCGGATCGAAGACGTTGGAAAAAACCCAGTTGTCGGCATTTTGCGCCGATTTTATCGGGTCAAAAGTGGTGCTGTCCTCGCGACGGCCAATGGTCAATACCCCTGCCGCCTGCGCTATTTCGCTCACCACGCTGAGCGCCAGAAAAACGCTCGCCGCCAGTAATTTAACTTGCCTGTGCTTCATCAAAAGATCCCCCTGTCAAAGGATAAACGGTCTCATCGCCCGCATGGTTCAATACGCAGGCATAAGCGCGGTCGGCAATCTGCCGGGTTGGTGGTGGTTCGCCGGTGCGGCACTGCACCTGCGCATAAGGGCAGCGCGGATGGAATGCACAGCCTTGTGGAACAGCGACGGGGCTGGGCGGCTCGCCCCCCAGCAAATTCTTTGGCAGCGGTTTATCCGGGTCAATTTCCGGGATAGCAGATACCAGTGCGGCGGTATAAGGATGCAGGGGGCGGGTAAAGACCACTTCCGCAGGCCCCTCCTCTACAATTCGCCCGAGATACATCACCGCGACGCGATCGCAGAGCCGACGCACAATCGCCAGATCGTGGGCAATAAACAGAATCGCCAGACCCATTTTCTCCCGCAGATCCATCAATAAATTCACGATCTGCCCCTGAATAGAGACGTCCAGCGCCGCAACGCACTCATCCGCCACAATCAGCCGCGGTTCAATAGCCAGCGCTCTGGCAATACCGGCGCGTTGACACTGACCACCGCTAAGCTGAGAAGGTTTCGCGCTGGCCTGCTGCGCACGCAGGCCAACCTGGGTGAGCAGTTCCGCGACCCGCTGAGCAACTTGCGCGCGCGGCACCTTCTGATGAACGCACAGTACCTCCGCAATACTTTCTCCCACGGTCTGGCGCGGGTTTAATGACCCAAAAGGATCCTGAAAAATCATCGCGCTTTGCTGGCGTAGACGGGCTATATCGCTGGTTAAGCCATGAGTAATACGCTGACCATCGAACCGGACCTCTCCGCCAGCAACCCGTTCGAGCTGCAGCAGCGCCCGTCCAAGGGTGCTTTTACCGCTACCGGACTCGCCGACCAGGCCCAGCGTCTCGCCGGGATAAATTTGCACCGTGACCTGGTTAACCGCATGCACCACTTTTTTCGCTTGCCAAAGCCCGCCGGAAACCGGAAAGGTGACGGAAAGATTATCGGCCTCAAGCAGCGGCCAGTTAGGGTAAGCCATTATCCCTCCCGCCGGGTAAGCGTCGGCAATATATGATGGCAGGCTACCGCATGGCTATGACTAGCCTGCCCGTCGAGCAGCAACGGCTGGTGCAGGCAGGACGCATCGGCGCGTCGACAGCGCGGATGAAAACGGCAGCCCGATGGAAAGTGGTCGGCAACCGGCGGCTGGCCGTCGATGGTCGTCAACCTCCCCAGCCCGCCTTCACTGACCGGCTGGCAATCAATGAGTCCGCGAGTGTATGGGTGCAGCGGCCCGGCCAGTACTTCTCGCTTGTCGCCCACCTCACACAGTCGGCCACCGTACATCACCGCAATTCGATCGCAGGTTTGCGCCACCACGCCGAGATCGTGAGTGATCATAATGACCGCCAGCCCCAGCTCAGCACGCAGGTCGCTCAGCAGGCGCAAAATCTGCATCTGTACGGTCACATCCAGCGCGGTTGTCGGTTCGTCGGCAATCAGCAGGGCGGGCTCCGGGGCGAGGGCAACGGCAATCATCGCCCGCTGGCGCATGCCGCCGGAAAATTCATGCGGATAGTTATTAAGCCGATTCTGTGGGTCCGGGATCCCCACCTGGCGCAGCAGCGCCAGCGCATCCTCTCGCGCCTGACGACGGTTAGCGCCAAAATGGAGGCGGCGGCTTTCCGCAATGTGTTCCCCGATGGTCATCACCGGATTTAAGTGGCTGGTGGGGTTCTGGAAAATCATGCCGATTTCCCGCCCGCGCACCGCCGACATTTGTCCTTCGCTCAGGGACGAGATATCGCGCCCTCCCAGCAGAACCTCGCCGCCAGTAATCCGCAGTCCGGCCCCCGGCAGCAGGCGCATCAGCGCCCGGCAGGTTACGGTTTTTCCCGACCCGCTCTCGCCGACCAGCCCAAGCATCTCACCGGCTTCGAGACTTAACGAGACGTTATCCACCAGCGCGATATCTTCACCACGCGTGACCGTCAGGTGATTCACCTTAAGCAAACTCATACGCGCTCCCCTAACTTATCCCCTAGCCCATCGGCCAGCAGGCTGAACCCCATCGCCAACAGCACGATGGCGATCCCCGGAAAAGTCGTTATCCACCACGCGGTGGTGATAAAGCTCTGCCCTTCGGCAACCATCACGCCCCATTCAGCGGTTGGCGGCTGCACGCCGAGCCCGAGATAGCTCACCGAGGCTCCGTTTAGCAGCACCAGAACGCAGTCGGACATCGAAAAAACGATCGCGCCGGTCAGCGCATTCGGCAACAGATGGCGAAACAAAATGCGCAAGTGCCCATAGCCCAGGCTACGGGCCGCCAGAATAAAATCGCGCTGTTTCAGCGTCAGTACCTGAGCGCGCACCAGCCGGGCATAGGAGACCCAGCCCACCATTGCCATGGCAATATAAAAGCTGCTCAGCCCCGGCCCAAGGATGGCAATAATTGCCAACATCAATACCAGAAACGGAAAGGCCAGCACGATATCGATCACCCGCATCACCAGCGCATCCACGACGCCGCCGAGATAGCCGGAGAGCGCACCCAGCGTGGTGCCGAGCATAAAGGGGAACAGTACTCCCAGCAGGCAAATTTGCAGATCAACCCGCGCTCCCCATAGCACCCGGGAAAAGACATCGCGACCAAAGTTGTCGGTACCGAACGGGTGCGCGCCGCCCGGAGACAGCAGGCTGGAGGACACGTCCTGAGCAATCGGATCGAACGGCGCTATCCACGGCGCCAGGCAGGCCACCAGCAACCACAGTCCGACAATTGCCAGCCCGGCATATAGCGCCTGCTGACGCGGAATAACCCGCTGACGCAGACGGGAAAACGTCGCTGTCGCCTTCATAGTTTTATCCTCGGGTCGAGAGCCACGGTCAGAATATCCGCAAGCAGGCTGACCGCCACGGTGGCAAGGGCAAAGACCATGACCACGCCCTGAACCACCATGTAATCACGGCTAAAAATCGCCTTTACCAGAAGTTGCCCAAGACCAGGGATGGCAAATACGCTTTCGATAACCACCGTACTGCCGATTAACCAGCCAATATTTACCGCCAGCAGATTGATGGTCGGCACCAGCGAATTGGGCAGTACATGCCGCCAGAAGATGCGTCTTTCCCGCTGCCCGCGCGCCCGCGCCGCCACGACGTAGTCGCTATTCATCTCCATCAGCAGGCTGGCACGCAGGTTACGAATCAATACCGCTGAAAGCGCCAGCGCCACGGTCAGGCACGGCAGAACCATATGGTGTAGCTGATCTAAAAAATCGCTGCCGTAGCCGGAAACCGGAAACCAGCCAAGCACGATGCTGAACAGCAAAATCAGCATGATGCCGAGCCAGAACGCCGGAAACCCTAGCCCGGCGGTGGTAAAAAGGCGAATCAGCCGATCGGCGAGACGTCCACGCTGGCGTGCGGCAATCGCCGCCAGCGGCACCGTCAAGGCAATAGCCAGCAGAACGCTACCCAGTACCAACCACAGCGTCGGTTCAAGACGCGAACCAATCAGCTTCAGGGTATCCACTCGATACACAATCGACTTTCCCAGCTCCCCTTGCAGCAGGTTACGCAGAAAAAAGCCGTACTGCACCCATAGCGGCTCATCAAGACCAAACTGCGCGCGAATGCGGGCCAGCGCAGCCGGAGTGCTGCGAACCCCCAGCAGAATGCGCGCCGGATCGCCGGGGATCGCCCGCACCATCATGAACGTGATCAAGCTGATGCCGAGCAGAACCGGCAGCAGCTGCAGCGGGCGAAAAAGCAGGAAGCGGTAACGATGCATCAACAGCCTCCCGCATCGCGCTGGCGCGCCAGAAAATCGAGCAGTATCGGGTAGTAAGCCTGCGGCTCTTCGTAAAACGGCATATGGCTGCTGTTGGCAAAAATGGCTATTTCGGCGTTCGCCAGTCCCTGCTTCATCTTCAGGGCGCAGGCGGGGGTAAGTTCATCATGCTGCCCGCTGGTTATCAGGCACGGGAAGCGGATCGAACCCAGTTCAGCACTGCGGTTCCACGCTTTTAAATTACCGGTATAGAGGAATTCGTTCGGCCCCTGCATCGTGATATACGGCCCCATATTCCAGTCCTCAAGCGATCGCTTAACCGGTTCGGGCCACACATCAAGGCGGCAAACGTGGCGATAATTAAGCAGCGTAATCGCCGCCTGATAGGCCGGGTGCTCCAGCCAGCCCAGCGCCTCATAGCGCTGCATCATGGCGACGGTTTCGGGTCCCAGCGCACCGCGCAGGCGGTTCAGTTCCTGCACCAGATGTGGCATATCGGCGACGGTATTTTCGAGAATCAGCGAGCGAATTGCGCCAGGATGGTGCAATGCCACTTCAATCGCCAGCCATCCGCCCCACGAATGACCAAGCAGGTGCACTTTACCGAGCCCCAGCGCCTGGCGGACGGTTTCCACTTCACGTACGTAGCGCGCCATGGTCCACAGGCTGGCGTCATCCGGTCGGTCGGATTTCCCGGTTCCCAGTTGATCAAAGGCAATCACCCGGTAGCCGTGCTGCTTCAGGCAGGAGTGAGCCTCTCGCAAATAGTCGCAGGGCAGCCCCGGTCCGCCGTTGAGGCAGAGAACGGTCTCATCGCCATCGCCAAATTGATAAGCCACGACGTTATAACCATCCACGGCAATGTTATGGCACTGATCGGGCGCTATTTCGCTCCACATGGTGTGTTCCTCGTCGTCGATGCTGCTGGTGTGGCGTTGCCTTAACGCTAACGGCAACGTCAGAAGCTGAACAGTTAGCAAAAATACTAGTTTTGCGCTGCGCCGGGACGGCATCGGAATTGCATACCTCAGAGCGAGCTATTGACGGATTTGCACAAATCGTGCCCGTCGCAGGTCTCGTTTAACGTAAAGGGGGTTATATGCGACTGGAGTTTGAACGCCCCGGCAGCACCCAGGCAGCCAGCCTGGATGACGCATTCATAGGGCTTTTCCAACACACCCGGACGCTGGGATTTGACGCGGTCATTTACGACTACACGCCGGTCCCGCGTTCGCTGGAGGGAGAGCTGATTACGCCATCTCTGCTGAAAACGTGCAATGTGCCGGAGGATATGCGCCAGCTATGGTGCGAGCGAGGATATTACCAGGTTGATCCAGTACAGCACTGTGCGCTGGAGAGCTGCGCGCCCTTTGTCTGGTCCTATCAACGACCAGACAGTAGCATGCTGCGCGGCAGGCTGGACGATCATGCTATCGCCGTCACCGACTATATGCGTGAACACAATATGCCCTGCGGAGCAACGGTTCCCCTGCATCTCCCCAACGGCGGATTCGTGACCCTCACCGGCATCCATACCGGCCAGCGTCAGGAACGGGAAATCGGCGCGACCCTGGCGCAGCTGATGCTGATAGCCCACCAGTTCCAGGAGTCGGCCTTTCCGCTATTCGACAGCACCATGCTGACCTGTCGCCACGTGAAGCTAAGCAATCGTGAGCGCGAATGTCTGGCGTGGTCTGCTGAAGGGCTCACCGCCAAAGAGATCGCCCGCAAACTGCATCGCTCGGTAGCAACGGTGACGTTGCACCTGAATACCGCAGCCAGAAAACTCGGCGCCAGCAATCGCGTACAGGCGGTGGTTCGCGCCCTGCATTACCGTCTGCTCGACAGCTAAGAACTAGCATTTTTGCTAGTGTTCAGCGTTGGTTGCGACCCTTTACCCTGAAAGCCGGTCCACTTATCAGGGTAAAGATCATTCATGTACACCATTAGCGAAGGCTACGCCCCGTTTCGGGAATACCAAACCTGGTTTCGTATTTGCGGCGATACCCATAGTGGACTGACGCCGCTGGTTATTGCCCACGGCGGGCCGGGATGTACGCACGATTATGTCGATGCGTTCCGTGATATCGCCCTCAGCGGGCGAGCGGTGATCCACTACGATCAGCTTGGCAACGGCCGTTCAACTCATCTGCCGCAGCATCCTGCCGATTTCTGGCAACCAGCGCTCTTCCTCGACGAACTGGATAACCTGCTGCGATATCTCGATATTGCCGATAATTACGCCCTGCTCGGTCAATCGTGGGGCGGCATGCTAGGCGCGGAACACGCCGTGACGCAACCAACGGGCTTGAAAGCGCTGATTATCGCCAACTCTCCGGCCTCAATGGCGCTGTGGCTACAGGGCGCAGCAGAACTCCGGGCGCAGCTCCCTGCCGACGTCCAGCAGACGCTGCTCGAACATGAGGCTGTGGGTACCCTGGACAGTGCAGAATATAAGGCAGCAAGTGCAGTATTTTATCAACGCCACGTCTGTCGGCTTGATCCCTGGCCGCCGGAAGTACGGCGCACCTTTGATGCGATGGATGCCGACCCAACGGTGTATCACGCGATGAATGGCCCCACCGAATTCCACGTCATCGGCAGTATGAAAGAGTGGACAATTATCGACCGCCTCGCGCGAATTCAGATTCCGGTGCTGCTGATTTCCGGGCGCTACGATGAAGCCACTCCGGAAGTGGTACAGCCCTTTATGGACCACATCCCCGGCGCGCAGTGGACCATTTTTGAATCCTCAAGCCATATGCCGCACGTGGAAGAGCGCGAGCTATGCATGAAGACGGTGAGCGATTTTTTAAGCCGCGTGCTCTCCTCAACATAATTCCTGCCGTTCACCGAAGCCAGCCATCAACGCTGGCCCGAGCCGGTGAACGGTACTTTTTTAGCGTCGAATAACCCGCCCCGCCGTCTGATGGCGGATTTCACCGTCATCCCAGGCCAGATGGCCATTGACCCACACCTTCTCAATACCTTCAGCCCGGGTACGTGGTTGCGCAAAAGTGGCGCTGTCCTGCACCGTCTGTGGGTTAAAAAGCACCATATCGGCATAATGCCCGGCGGCAATCCGCCCGCGACGGTCAATACCCAGTTCAGCAGCGGGAAGGCCGCTCATCTTATTAATCGCCGTGTGCAGCGGGAACAGCCCCAGTTCGCGACTGTAATGACCCAGTACGCGGGGGAAAGTACTCCATAAGCGCGGGTGCGGATGCTCATCGTGCGGCATGCCGTCAGAACCAATCATAGTTGGCGGGAAAGCCAGAATACGCTGGACATCATCCTCATCCATCATGAAATAGATAGCTCCGGCGGGCATCAGCCGCTGCGCGGCCGCTTCATCGCTAATGCCCCATTCGACCGCAATCTCAGCCAGCAGCCGTCCGGCATGCTGGGGATACGGCGTCGACCAGCTCACCAGCACCCTGGCCGCTCTGGCGATAAAGTCCGGGTTTAAGGTCGTGGATGAGGCGTTATAGGGGTAACAATCCAGCGATACCGGCTGGCGAGCACGGGCGGCCTGAATACTGGCCAGCGTTTCCCGCGAACGACCATGGTTTTTCACCCCGGCTAATTTATGGTGAGAGATCAGTACCCTTACCCCC
This sequence comes from Klebsiella sp., assembly GCF_027492335.1. Classification (NCBI taxonomy): domain Bacteria; kingdom Pseudomonadati; phylum Pseudomonadota; class Gammaproteobacteria; order Enterobacterales; family Enterobacteriaceae; genus Klebsiella; species Klebsiella sp. The sequence continues at coordinate 54,451 of NZ_JAPUEW010000006.1, forward strand.
AACCGACGGCCAATCTCATAGGTTTCATCAAGCGAGTCCAGCACCGCTTCAGCCTCGTTACGCATATGGGTCGCGTAGAACGCCCCGTAGCGCGCCAGGGGTTCAGCCACCGCGACAATCTCATCGATAGTGGCAGCCCGCGCTGGCGGATAAAAAGTCCCGGTCGAGAAACCAAACGCACCGGCGGCAAGAGATGCTTCAAGCAGTTCCCGCATCCGGCAACACTCCTCTTCGCTGGCGCGACGATCCAGAGAATCCCCCATCACGCTGGCGCGAAGCGTAGTATGCCCTACCATGCAGGCGGCGTTGACGGCAATACCGCTACTGGCCAGCTCCGCCAGATAGTCGGCAAAATGGGGAAAGCGTAACCATTCGGGAGTCGCTATCAGATCCAGCGGTGCGGGAACGTTCGCCATTCGGGCCGGCGCCAGGCTCAGACCACAGTTGCCGGTCATCACCGTCGTCACGCCCTGGGACAATTTTGCGGTCATCATCCCCGGCATTAACAGCGCCCGGTCGTCATGGGTATGAACATCAATAAACCCCGGCGCCAGCGCCAGGCCGTGCGCCTCAACGATACGTTCCCCGGCCAGCGAACCCGGTGCGCCGATGGTCGTAATAAATTCGCCAGTAATCGCCACATCCGCGGGTATCGGCGGCTCACCGCCGCCATCAAACAGCAGCACGTTACGAATCACCAGGGTCGGACTACGTATAGCCTCATTCATCGGCATTTTCCACGTTAAAGAGAGGGGATCATGCCGCCATCAACCCGCAGCACGCTGCCGGTGATAAACGACGCCTGCTGGCTGGCGAGGAACGCGGCCGCCGCGCCATATTCATCCGGGCGACCGTAGCGTCCGACCGGGATGGTCTGCTGGCTGCTGCTGCGCACCGTCTCAACGCTGATCCCTTCACGCCCGGCGCGCGCGGCGTCAAGCTGACCAACGCGCTCGGTGGCAATGCGTCCCGGCACCAACACGTTCGCCGTAATTCCGCTGGCGGCAACCTCCGCAGCCAGCGTTTTCGACCATCCCACCAGCGCCATGCGCAGGGTATTTGATACCCCTAACCTGGCAATCGGCGCGACTACGCCGGAAGAGGTGCTGGTAATGATGCGCCCCCAGCCCTCCGCACGCATATCGGGAAGCACCTTATCGGTTAACTGAATGAGCGAGCTGACCATGGCGCTAAACTGCTGCTGCCAGACCTCCGCGTCAACGCCAGAAGCGGTGGAAGGCGCGGGACCGCCCGAGTTATTTACCAGAATGGTTATCGCACCGAAGCGTCGACGGATCTCGTCAAGGACCGTATCGAAGGTCTGAGGAGTTGTCAGATCCAGCCGCCAGGCCCGGGCTTCCCCTCCGGCCTGAGTAATCAGCGCCACCGTTTCCGCCAGCTTTTCTTCATTGCGTCCGGTTACCGCAACCTTTACGCCTTCAGCGGCCAGCGCCTGGGCCATCGCGCGCCCTAAACCGCTTCCCGCTCCGCAAACCAGCGCCGTTTTTCCGCTAATCATAAAATCCATCAGTTCAGCCCCTTGTCGGCAAGTTTGCGTTCCAGGCGAGCCATCAGCCCGCTCAGTTCCTGGAGATCGGTACGGTCAAGAGTCGGCCCCGGCTGGCGGACAGCTGCACTTTTTATCGCCCCGCGCCGATGTAGCGCCTCTTTGCGCAGCCCCAGCCCAATGCCGTACTGAAACTCATGGCGCAGCAGCGGCAGGTAGCAATCGAAAATATCCTCACCGCGTCCCGGATTACCCTCGGCATAGGCCTGGCACACCTGCACTAGCATTTCCGGCCAGGCAAAGCCGGTCATCGCCCCGTCGGCTCCGCGCGCCAGCTCCTGCGGCAAAAAGAGCCCGCCGTTACCCACCAGCACGCTGATGCGGCGCAGCCCCTGCGCCTCGCTCTGACTGCGCAGCTGACTAAGTTTGCGCATTCCCGGTAGATCCTCATGCTTAAGCATCACGATTTGCGGCAGCGCTTCGATCAGCCGCAACATCACCGGAACAGAGGTATGAACTTTGGTCGATTGCGGGAAGTCCTGCAGGCAAATGGGCACCTCGTTGCCCAGCAGCTTCGCAACGCTAAGAAAATAGTTTTCCACCTGCGGGTCGGTTGCCAGATTCGGACCCGGCGCCAGCATGACCCCGGCAGCGCCTTTATCCATCGCCGTTTTCGCCAGACGCTCCACATGACGGTGGGAAGCATGGCTGACGCCAACCACCACCGGCACTTGCCCGTTCACCCGCGCCAGCACCCGCTGCATAAAGCTCAACGCTTCTTCTTCGGTAAGCTTATGCGCCTCGCCCATCATGCCGAGAATAGTGATCCCACTAACGCCTTTTTCGAGATAGAAATCGGTCAGGCTATCCGCGCTGGCTAAATCCAGCTCGCCGCTGTCGGTAAACGGCGTCGCGGAAATAATGTAAACCCCATTGGCTTGTTCGTTCAGTTTGTTCATTACCCTTCTTCCCTACTCAGATTGCCGTAAATCGGGCGACGATACCGGCCCGCGCCTGGGTCAGATGAAAGACCATCGCCTCTCTGGCCCCCGGCGCATCACCGGCGAGAATGCGTTCCATTAGCGCGATATGCTCCTGGCAGCCGGGCTCGAAGCGGGCGACGGTGCCGTTCTGGTCAAAAGTGCGCGCTTTAATACGTAAATCAAAAATCATGCTTTCAAGCATGGCGTTGCCGCAGTGGGCGGCAATCGTCTGGTGGACCAGGTTATCGATACGATGATTCTCAGAAGCGGAAAAGTCCCGCGCCTGACGGTGGGCAGCCAACACGCTAATCACCGATTGCGCCTGCTCCGTCGGCATGCGGGACGCGGCGGCAAACGCAGCCTCCCCCTCAAGCAGAATCCGCAGTTGCAGTATCTCCAGATATTCGCGGAGTGTGGGCTCTTTCACGATGAGCTGCCCACGACCGACCCGCGTCGCGAAGCCGCCGCCAACCAGACGGCTGAAGGCTTCACGCAGCGGCGTGCGCGAGACCCCCAGCGCGGCCGCCAGCGCCCGTTCCTGCAATGGCATATTGGTGGGGATCCGTCCCTGCTGGATCATTTCCAGTAGCTGTCGATAGGTTGTTTCTGTCAGATCCTCGCTACCTGGATTGAGGAAAATATTGTCTACATCGGTCTGTGTTTCACTCATAGCCAGCTCACTTCCGTTGATTGAATATGCTGTAAACAGGCGGCGATGCCCTCTTGCAAACGCCGCCAGCGCGCAACGCCTTCCGATACGGTAATCGCACGAAACGCCACGCTCTGCCCCGGCCGCAGTTGCCCAACGCGCGGCAGATCTGCCCCAATTAAGGTGGCAATTTTTGGATACCCTCCCGTGGTCTGACGATCGTGCAACGCAATAATCGGCTGACCATTACCAGGAACCTGAATGCTCCCGGGCACCACCGCATCGGAAACCATATCGGCCCCGTACAAATGCGCCAGCGCCGGGCCCACCATCCGGTACCCCATCCGGTCCGCATGGGCGCTAACTCGATAGCGCCCATGCAAAAACGTGAGCAGCGAGGCTTCGGTAAAAGCCCCCTGCTGCGGCCCCATGACCACCGATAGCGGGCCGTTGCTGTACAACGATGTCAGATACGCGTGCAAACAGCGGCGACGTCCGACAACGGTTTTTTCCGCCAGAGGCAAGCGATCGCCTTTTGCCACCGCTCGCCCATTCAGACCACCAAGCGACGCCCGGGTCAGCGTAGCGCGGCTGCCCAAAATAGGCTCCACATCGATACCGCCAGCCAAAGCCAGATAGGCGCGCAGCCCGTGCTGTATGCGCCCAACGACCAGTTCGCTGCCCTCCGCCAGCCGATGACCAACCCAGGGCTCCAGCACCCGACCATCAGCCTGTGCATCGACTGCCCCGCCGAGGCACAGGATGCATTCGCCACCCATCACCCGGTATCGCCCACCAAGCGCGGTTAATTCCAGCGCCGCGCATTCCGGTCCGTTTCCAACGACGGCATTCGCTAATCGAAACGCAATCATGTCCATCGGCCCGGATGCCGGTACGCCCAAATGCGCAAAACCACGACGCCCCTCATCCTGCACGGTGGTCAATAATCCTGGAGAGATAACTTCCAGCCAGCGCATCACGCTACCTCCGGCTCAGGGTACCAATCCGCTGCTCGGCACTTGTCGCTCAGACGGGCGAATTCCGCCGGAGTAATGGGCATAAAGCCAACTTCATCCCCGGCCTGAAACAAAAATGGTCTTTGCCGTAGCGGATCAAATGAACGCCAGGGTGTCCGGCCAATAAGGTGCCAACCGCTGGGGCCTGCTACCGAGCTGATTGCCGTCTGCTGGCCGCCGATATTGATACTGGACGCCGGCGTCATCGCACGCGGCGATGAACGACGCGGGGTATGCAGCAATTCAGGCAGACCACCGAGATAGGCAAATCCCGGCATAAAGCCCACCATATAAACCCGATAACGCGCGCTGCTGTGTATATCAATCACCTGCTCCGGGCTGAGCCCATGTCCCTGCGCCAGCGCAGGCAAATCTTCGCCATACTCGCCGCCATAGCACACCGGCACGCGCCAGCGGCGACGCGCTAAATGTGTAGCAGGAAGCTGATTAAGCAGAAGCGTCACGCGTTCACAAAGCTCAATACAGGTCACCGTTAATGGGTCAAACACCACGGTCAGGGAGCGATAGGTGGGAATAATTTCGCTCACGCCGGTCGTACCGTTCAACGCTGCCGCCAGCGCCAGTACCCGGGCATTCAGCTGGTTGTCGATACGGTCGCCGAATTCAACTAATAGGGCCAGTTCGCCCACCGCGATAAAACGTGGAAAACCGTTCACGCGGACTCCCTGAAGGTCATCGCCAGTTCCGGCTGAAAGCCAAAGCTGATGGTCTGGCCAGAATGGCGATCCTCAGGCGGGAGATCGACCGGCGCGTAGGCCACCACCATCTGCCCCTGATACTCAATCAATAGCTTCCAGTGCAGACCGCAAAAGGTGGCCATCACAATGTTGCCCTGATAGCGTCGGGCCGCCTTCTCGCTGGCGCGGCCAACCAGCATATGCTCGGGCCGGATGCCCAGCGTACCGTCACGCTCGCCGGGAATGAAATTACACTCGCCGAGAAAACCGGCGACAAAGCGGCTATCAGGCTGGCGATAAAGGGTCTGCGGAGAACCATCGCCAACAATCTCCCCTTTATCCATAATGATTATCCGATCGGAGAGATTCATCGCTTCTTCCTGATCGTGAGTGACAAAGACCACCGTCAGGCCCAGTTCCTGATGCAACTGCTTAATCTGAATCTGAATCGACTGACGCAAATTTTTATCCAGCGCGCCAAGCGGTTCATCCATCAGCAAAATATCCGGATTGAACACCAGCGCCCTGGCCAACGCGGCGCGCTGCTGCTGGCCACCGGAGAGTTCTCCGGGCAGGCGTTTACGAAACGTGTCAAGACTGACCAGCGCCAGCGCCTCACCAACCCGCCGTTCAATATCGACCTTCGCCAGGCGGCGCATACGTAATGGAAAGGCGACGTTCTCAAATACGGACATATGCGGAAAAAGCGCATAGTTCTGGAACACCATGCCGATGTTGCGGTCGGAAATTGGCTCGCGAGTCACATCCTTACCAGCAATCTGAACGCTGCCGCTATCAGGGCGTTCAAACCCGGCAATCACTTTCAGCAGCGTCGTTTTCCCGGAGCCGGAAGCCCCCAGTAGCGTACAGAACTCGCCGCGCGCCACCTGAAGATCGATACGCGGCAGCGCGACCGTGGAACCGTAGGTTTTGCGAATGGCGTTAAGAGTGACATCTTTACCCTGCATTTGACGCATGTTTGCCTCCATTACGTTTTACCAGGCTCTGCAAAATCAGGATCCCCGCCGTCGCCGCGATCAGTACGCAGGAAGCCGAAATCACCGTCGGGTCAAAATCGAACGCCAGTCCTTCATACATCAGTTTCGGCAAGGTTCGATTACGGATAGTGGTGAGAAATAGCGACATCACAACGTCGTCAAATGAGGTTACGAAGGCAAACACTGCCCCGCCAATCATGCCGGGGAGCAGAAGCGGCAACATCACGCGGCGAAACATCTGCCAGGGTTTGGCCCCGAGGCTATAGGCTGCCAGCTCAAGGCTGGGATCAAATCCCTTGAGCGCTGCACGTAGCGTAATAAAGGTATAAGGGGTAGCCAGAACGGTATGGCCGAGGATCAGCGCCACCGAGTTGTTGATCAGTCCTAATGGTCCGCACAAATAATAAAGCGAGACGGCAGTAATAATGGCTGGCACCGACATGGGAACGATAAACAACGTTTCCAACCAGCTTTTGCGCGGCGAACGGAGTTTATGGATCCCCATCGCGGCGGTCGCCCCCAGCACCATCGATAAAATAGTGACAATCAGCCCAATCCGCACGCTCTCGCCCAGCGCCAGCATCCATTTACGGTCGGTAAAAAAGTTCACGTACCAGCGTACGCCGTATTCAGCAGGGGGAAACGTAGGGAAGCTGGCGGTACCGAAACTCATTGGAATAACGACAACAATCGGCAGGATAAGAAATAACGCCACCAGCACGCCTGCGCCTGCGCTAATACGCCCACCGCCGCTGCGCTGCGTCACGACAACTGACTGGCTCCCTTTACCGCTGGAACCCCCCATCAGCTTATCGAGACCAAACAGGCGATTAAACAGCCATAGCGCGACCAGCGTGGTGATCAGCAATACGCAGGCCAGCGCGGCGGCGATCCCCCAGTTCAGCTCATCGGTAATATTATGCGAAATAAGCTCCGCAACCATGCGCTGTGCCGGTCCGCCCATCAGCGACGGCGTGATGTAGTAACCGACGGCGTTCATAAATACGATGACCGCACCCGCGACAACGCCTGGACGCGTCAGCGGCAGGATGATGCGGGTAAATACGCTTAGCGAATCCGCGCCTAAACTTTGCGCCGCCTGCAGCAATGAGCTGTCCAGCGAACGGAATGAGGCGTAAAGCGGCAGCACCACGAAGGGCATCAAAACATGAACCATACCAATCAGCACGCCGGTAAAGTTATAGAGAAATGCCACCGGCTGTGAAGTAATTTGCAGGGTCATCAACAGATTATTCAGCGGGCCGTTTTGCTGCAACAATGCTATCCACGCCGAGGTGCGCACCAGAGCGCTGGACCAGAACGGAAGCAGAACGGCAAAGAACAGCAGCTTCGCCATCGCCGGACGCACCGAGGCCATCAGCCAGGCCAGCGGGTAGCTCATCACAATGCAGCCGATCGTCACCGCCATGGCGATAACAAAGGTATTTTCCAGCACGATGCGATAAATGGGCGTATCCCACAGGTGGAGATAGTTTTCGAGACTAAAGTGCCCCTGTGCCAGGAAACCTTGTTTAAGCAGTCCGGCAATCGGCCAGACAAAAAACAGGAGTAAAAAAAGCAGCAACGGTAGCGTCGCCACGAGGGCCAGCCCGGGCCATCGGATCCGCCGGGATGGGGTAAGGTTGTCGGTCAATATCGTTGCCACCATAACACACTCCGTTCTGGACGAAGCACCGTCAGAGGTACCCCGTCCGCCCAGTGACTCACTGAATCAACTTATGTTTCGCGCGCCGTTATTGCGCACGCACCTGGTTGTAGCGCTCAATGATGGCCGGGCCATTTTTGTCCCACCATCCGGCATCCATAAACAGAGTGTGCTGCAATCGTTCCGGGGTGGACGGCAAACGTTCCTGACGTGCTTTGTCGATGTATTGCATCGCCTCGCTGGTGGTCGGGCCATAGGCGATGTACTTACTGAACTCAGCCTGATGCTGCGGCGAAATAATATAGTTGAGTAGCTTCAGCGCCGCGTCGCGGTTGTGGGCCCCTTTGACCAGCGCAAAGTAGCCAACCTGCGCGACAGAATCATCCCATGACATTTTGATCGGCACGCCAGAGTCAATTCCCGACTGGAAGCGGCCGTTCCAGCCTAAAGCCATCACCACTTCACCGCTGGAGAGCGCCTGCACCGGTTCCGCGCCGCTCTTCCACCATTTCGCCACATAGGGTTTGATTTTCTTAATCTGGTTCATCGCCCGATCGACCCCCTCCGGGGTGCTGAGCGTTTTATAGACATCTTCCGGCTTGACGCCATCGGCAATGAGCGCGGCTTCGATAACCGTAGCCGGTTCATCCTGCAAGGTGCGTTTACCGGGGAATTTCTTCACATCCCAAAAATCAGCGAAGGTTTTCGGCTGCGGTTTCCCCTCCGGGAAGACCTTGCTTGAGAAGCCTATCAGGGTGGAGAAAATCTCAGACGGGACGCCGTAATCATTACGCGCGCCGGGGATAACATGCTGCTGATTAACCATTTCCGGGGTGATCTTTTCAAACACCCCGAGCTTAATGCCGCGAGCCAGGCGCGAGCTATTCTCCGTCACCACATCCCATGACACAGTATCGGTATCCTGCATGGCTTTTAGTTTACTGACCTGCGGGTCGGTATCCTCCACGACATCAATACCGGTTTCTTTATTGAAGGGCTTCAGCCAGGCTTCACGAATCGCATCCTGATAGGCTCCGCCCCAGCTAGCAAAATAGAGCTCATCCGCGCTGGCGGACAGGCTATAGCTCATGGTCAACAGGCCCAATGTCAGACAGCCTGCTTTGATCGATGGTTTCATCTGCTCACTCTCTCCTGGTTAAACATTCGCTCATCGGCACATTCGCCAGCGACGTCATTTTGGCTTTTACCCTTTGGCATTCTCATTGCATGCATTTGGTATACCAACTGTCTCGAGGAGTAATCATGCAAGAAGTGGACCTGAATTCAGATCTGGGTGAAAGTTTTGGTCAATTCAGCGTTGGCGACGATGAAGCCATGCTGGATCTGGTGACCTCCGCCAACGTCGCCTGTGGTTTTCACGCCGGCGATGCGCTGGTGATGCACCGCACCATCGCCCATGCCAGAGCGCGCGGGCTGGACGTCGGGGCCCATCCGGGGTTTCTTGATCTTTGGGGGTTTGGCAGACGCACGATTACCGGTGATAGCCCAGCGGACGTTGGCAAAATGGTGGTGTACCAACTGGGCGCCATGCAGGCCATGGCGCGGGTCTGCGGTCATATGATGACCCACGTCAAGCTACACGGCGCAATGGCTACCCAGGCCTTCACCGACGATGCCTTATCGGAAGCCATCGTCAGCGCTATTCTCGCCGTGGACCGCCAGCTGGTGCTGGTCACTACGCCGCACAATGCGACAGAACGCGCGGCGCGCAAGGCCGGGCTGCGCGTCGCCTGTGAAGTGTTCGCCGACCGCAGCTACGGCGAAAACGGATTGACCCTGCCGCGACATTTGCCGGACGCCATCATCCACGACCCCGAACGCGCCGCCAGTCGTGCGCTACAAATGATTGAAGAACAAGCGATTCGTACCATTAGCGGGGTCAAAATCCCAATGCCCGTTCATACCCTATGCGTCCATGGCGATAACCCGCAGGGCGTGGCCATCGCCCGCACGCTGCGCGAACGTCTGACCGCCGCTGGCGTCGTCATTCGCCCGCTCAGCCAGCTGAGTCATCTATAAGCCGTTGCAACATAAATGCACAAATGATGCGCACTTATCGTGCGCATTTGCACCATCGACAGGCAGCCGCCGGTCACCAACCACCAGACCATCGTCATGCCGTCGTGGCATGACCAGTTAAGGAGAGAGAGATGAAAGACAGGATTGAATGCCGTGAAAGACTACGCGGGATCTTCAATATTACCGTGACCCCTTTTACCGAACAGGGAGAGATTGATTTCGCCGGTCTGGCCGCCAATATCGAGCGCGTCATTGACCTCGGCTATGACGGCGTCCTGATAGGCGGAACCTACGGCGAATTCCCGGCGCTGAGCCCTGAGGAGCGAGCAACCATTTTCCGTCACGTGATGCAGGTTGTCGGCGATCGCGTTCCGGTGATGCTGTGCAGCGCAGGCTCCGATGCCCGGGTAGTCCGTGAATTAACCACGCTGGCAGGCGATCTCGGCGGCCTGCCGATGGTTACGCCGCCTTTTGTTTCCGAAGTCACCGATACGCAAATCGTGAATTTTTTCCAGCAAATGGCGCCGTTATCTAAAACCGGGATTCTGGTCTACAACGCGCCGGGTATCGGCATTACCCTCCCTCCTGCGCTTCTGGAGCAGTTGGCAGATATTCCGCAGGTTGTAGGCATCAAACAAGGCGACCTGAGTCCAACCGTTATTGACCAAATCGCCAACCGGTTGTCCGGGCGTCTGCGCCTGTTCTGCGCTTCAGACCTGGCATTTTTAGGCCCAATGATGTGCGGTTTCGATGGGATAAGCACGACCAACAGCGGTGCGCTGCCTGAGCTGGTATTAGCCAGTTTCCGCGCGCTGGAGCGAGGCGATGCCATCGCCGCCAGAGAGCTGCACCGCCTATGGTACGGCTTCCGTGCTCTTGCGCGTCGCCATGGCCAGCCGCAGCTGGTGAAGGCAGCAATGAATCTGCGCGGCTTCAACGGCGGACATGTACGTTCACCGCTAGTCGATGTTACCCCGGAGGTGATTGCCGAAACCCAGGCGGAGCTTCAGCGACTCGCCGCCGATGCCCGCAGCGGCGTCTCGCTACCGGCCTGAATCCCCTGAAACAAACGAATACGCCGCGCGATGAAATGCGGCGTCTAACCAAAGAGAGCACTATGTCAGCACAATTTCTCGCGCCGCGTATGCGGCGAGTTCGCCCGTCGCCGACGGCGGCCATCGCCGACCGGGTCCGTACCCTGCAGCAGCAGAAAATCGACATTATTAGTCTTGGCCTCGGTGAACTGGACTTTGCTACGCCTGCGGCGATTGGCCAGGCGGGTATCGATGCTATCCGTCAAGGTGAAACAAAGTACACCGCGGTCGGCGGCACCGCCGCCCTTAAAGCCGCCATTATTGATAAATTCACCCGTGACAATGACCTGCGCTTCACCTCTCAGGAGATTATTGCCGGCACAGGTGCTAAGCAGCTGATTTTTAATGCGCTACAGGCCACGCTGAGCAGCGGTCTGGAAGCTATTATTCCCGCACCTTACTGGGTTTCCTATCCCGATATGGTAGCGCTGGCGGATGGCGAGTCCGTCATCGTTGCAACCCAGGAACAAAATGGCTGGAAGCTGACGCCGCAGTCTCTGGCCGCAGCCATTACTCCGCGTACCCGCTGGCTTATCCTCAACTCCCCATCCAATCCAACGGGTGCGCTGTATAGCCGCGAGGAGCTGCAAGCGCTGGCGAAAATACTGCAGGCCGCACCGCAGGTACTGATTCTGGCGGACGATATTTATGAGGCGCTGCGCTACGACGGCGCACCTTTCTGCACGCTGGCTCAGGTTGCGCCAGCGCTGCGTGAGCGTATCTTGACGGTGAATGGTCTCTCCAAAGGGTTTTCCATGACCGGCTGGCGCCTGGGCTATGCCGCCGGGCCTGCCTGGTTAATTTCTGCAATGACGATTCTTCAATCGCAAAGCACCTCCAATCCTTGTTCGCTCGCGCAAGCTGCGGGCGTTGCCGCGCTGACCCAACCCGCCGATTTTCTGCCGCAGTGGCAGGCCATCCTCGTCAGGCGCCGCGATCGAGTGATGGCGATGATAGACCAGGTCGATGGGCTAAGCGCCAGCGCGCCGCAGGCCGCATTTTATATCTTCGCAAATTGTTCCGGCCTTATCGGTAAATCAACCCCCGCAGGCGTTCAGCTCAATGATGACGTTGCGGTTGCCGATTACCTGTTAACCGAAGCTCATGTTGCCACTCTACCCGGGACGGCATTTGGCGCACCAGGGTATCTGCGTCTGGCTTACGCGCTGGATGATGCCCTGCTGGACTCAGCCTGTCAGAGCATCGCTCGCGCTTGCGGAGAACTCCGTTGATGTCTTAGCTAACAGGTGATGCCAGCGCAGAGATTATTTGCTCGCGCATAGCGCGGCTTAACAGCATAAACTCGCTGTTCTCCACGCTGGTGTTACGATTTTCGATCAACGCCAGCTTGACGCCTGGCCAGGTAATCGTATTGTGCCAGGCACCTTTCGGGATGCAGTACACCTTATAAGGTTCCATTGAAATATATTGAAAATGAAATTTTGCGCTATCATTTTCATCAATAACCAGCAGAGTACATTTCCCATCTAACAAAATGAAAACCTCGTCAGTTAATAAATGGCGTTCTAGCGTATCGATATACTGGATATCATTTTCGGGTTTCCAGTTTTTTATTCCGACAAACCAGTCAGCGCTTTCAACCATGCACTGCAGGCCAGCTCCATCATACTGTCCAATTTTTACCGAATATTGCATTATTTTTCCTCCCGGCCGCGCGCGGGCGTACGAATCCCCTGGCGCCTGCGCGCAAGCTAAGTCGTTTGCTATAAAACCCGGTGTTTAAGGTTGTGATAATTTATCTAAAGTGACTCGCTTTACCGCTGGAGCCAGAAATACGAATATAGTTTTGTAGCGTTTCTTTAGCCTGATTTTCCATATTGATCATCATAGACATGAAATCAATATCCGGCGTCTCTTGCAGCATTGTTCTCAAGCCCTCTTTGCAGCTGACGAACGTGTCGGTACAAACGTTAATTTTATTAATGCCGCAAATAACGGCCTGGCGGATATTTTCTTCCCCGGAATCAGACCCTCCATGAAGCACCAGCGGTTTCTGAGTAGCTTGTTTAATTTGGCTGATACGATCAAAATCGATTTTAGGTGCACGATTGGCCGGGTATTTACCATGCGCAGTCCCCACGGCTATCGCCAGCGCATCAACTCCGGTAGCCTCAAAGAAATGGACAGCATCTTCAACGCGAGTATAGAGGTCAAATTTTTCATCATCCGCATTGGCGGCCTGACCAATAAAACCGATCTCGCCTTCAACCGTCACATTTTGCGAGTGGCATAAAGTTACGACATCTTTGGTGCGCCGAATATTCTCTTCCATCGGATATTCGGAGGCATCAATCATAATGGATGAAAACTGATGGCGAAAAGCGTGGGTAATACGCTCATAATCTTTACCGTGATCAAGATTCAGCGCTACCGGTACGGTTGCACGCGCTGCCAGAGTCCGTACAATCTTAGAGATAATTTCACCATCACCGTGCTTACTCATTTGCCCCTGACCTATATTAATAATGATCGGTGCATTCTCCTCTTGTGCTGCCCGAATCGCCCCACGGACTAACTCAAGATTAATAACGCTGGCGGAAATAACGCCATAATAATGGCGATTAGCATCATCTAAAATAGTTTTCATTGTGACATACATATTTTATACCTCTGCATAGAAAGTGATTTTACACAACAATCATCCCTTCCAGATCTAACTATCTGAAATAACAGATGAACTCTTTAACTAACGACTAAAATTCTAGTACGTCTATTTCTTTAGCCATTCCGGAGAGCAATGACTCTATTTTTTCCATTTCATATGTTGACAAGAGTGATTTCAGCCATGATTCACATTTCACCGTTGCCATTTTCGCTACCGTATATTTCACTTGCGGAACGCTTAATGGCGTGACGCTGAGTTCATCAACACCGGCAGCAATCAGGAAAGGTAACATATTTTTATTTGAAGCTATTTCGCCACACACGTGAACAGGAATCAGGTGTTTTTTTGCAGCATCAATAACTTGCTTAATCGCACGCAACACCGCAGGATGATGCGGCTGATATAAGTGCTGGACTTTGCTGTTATTTCGATCGCTGGCGGTGATGTATTGCGTAAGATCGTTACTACCGATACTGAAAAAATCGCAGCGGCTGGCAAAAACATCAGCAAGCATGGCAGCAGCAGGTGTCTCAATCATTATGCCGACAGGTATATTTTCGTCATATGCAATTTGCTGCATACTTAATGACTGCTTAATATCAGCTATCAGCGCCTTTGTTTCCCAAAGCTCTTCCAGCGTGGCAATCATCGGAATTAATATTTTAATCCGGCCAAACGCCGAGGCACGAATAATAGCTCGCAGCTGTTGTTTGAAAATATCTTTATTATCCAGACAGTAGCGAACAGCTCGATAGCCAAGAAATGGATTCTCCTCCGCAGGAATACCAATGTAATCCGCCTGCTTGTCCCCGCCGATATCCAGGGTACGAATGACAATCTCCTTTTGTGCCATAAGCAGGGCCAGCGATTGATAAAAATGAAACTGTTCATCCTCATCCGGAAACCGATCTCGATTCATATACAAAAATTCGGTTCTGACCAGTCCAATACCATCGGCATACTGTTCGAGAGCTTTCTGAGCTTCGCTAAGGGCCGTAATATTGGCGCACACTGCAATCTTCTCTGGCGTATGGGCAGCATCGATAACAAAACGCCTTAGTGTCTCTTTGCGCTGCGCTAATTGTGTAATGAGCTGTTGATACCGAGCGATACACTGCTCATCAGGATCAACATAGATAACCCCACTGTCGCCATCAACGATTGCTGGCTGACCGTCTACCAGGCTGTCGAGATCCATCGTGACACCAACAATGGCAGGGATCCCCAGCTCTTTTGCCAGAATCACCGAGTGAGAAGTCACCCCTCCGCGGCAAGTGATAAATCCCTGCAGCTGCTCAGGGTTATAGACAATGGTATCCGCTGGCGTCAGCTCATCCGCAACAATAATCATTTTTTGCGGACAATCGGAAAGCTCAACAATAATTTTATTCGCCAGGCAGTCCAGCAGCATTTTTTCTATTGCGCGAATATCCTCAACTCGCTGATTCAAATAGATCGACTTAGACTTTAATAAGCACCCAACCAACCTCTCTGTTTCATTGATAACCGCCAGCTCAGCGCACAAATAAGAGAAAATGTTCTCCCGGATATTTGCAATATAATCTTCATCCTGCAACATTAACAGATAAGCTTTATAAACCTTAGCCATATCATCAGTGTATTGCTGTCGTGCTTGCTGATGAAATTTAGCCATACTTTCAATGCAATTCTGTAATGCAGTTAAAAAGCGGCCCCACTCACAGGAGGGTTCCCTGGCATCAGAATATTCAGCATACCTGTGATTATTACGTACCACCTGAATCTGACAAAAAGCGATTCCTGGCGACGCTGCAATGCCATTCAAAATATACATACCGGACCTCAACTATTAGAATAATCTTGAGTAAGCGATGTACTATTTAATGCTAATCTCAAAATCGTCAACTTCTGGCTCCTCTTCATCGCCATCTTGCTGATCGGATGCTTTTAATACTGGTTTGAGGATGGTTAATACTGCGGCAGTAATCAGGCTGCCGATGATTAACGCAGCGACAAATCCCCATGGGTGTCCCATGATGGGAATAACAAAGATCCCACCGTGAGGAACTGTGCTGGTAACGTTCCACAGCATCGTTAGCGAGGCGGCTGTGGCGGAACCGGCCATACAGGCAGGAATGACCCGCAGCGGATCGGCAGCAGCAAACGGCAGGACGCCTTCAGTGATAAAGCATAATCCGAGAGGAAACGCGGCTTTCGCTGCTTCAATTTCTCCCTGAGAATAGCGTTTACGCCGAGAAATAAACACGGAAATCGCAACACCGATGGGAGGAACCATACCCGCGACAATTTTCGCCGCTTCCGGGCCATAAATCCCCTGAGCCAGCATGGCATTTGAGAAAAGAGATGCGGATTTATTTACCGGCCCTCCAAGATCAAACCCCATCATCGCACCAATTATCCCCCCGAGTACCATCCTCGATCCGCCCATAAGTCCCCCCATCCAGTCAATGACCGCCGCCTGAGCGATGGCAACCGGACGTCCCAGAAATAGATAAAACGCCAGGCCAATAATCAGGGTTGAAAGCAAGGGGATAAAGAGTACCGGCATCAGCCCCTGCATACTGGAGGGAAGCTTTAAGTAGCGACGAATCGCCAGTATGACGTAACCCACCAGGAACCCGGCCAACATTCCTCCCAGGAACCCGGCTTTAATTTCAATGGCCACAAACCCCAGAATCAGCCCAGGGGTAATACCCGGGCGATCGGCAATGGAATAGGCAATGCCGGCAGTAAGAACCGGGACAACGAGCCCCATTGCAACCACGCCAAGCTGGTTGATAAACCAGGGCAACGTTTGCGTCGCATTGGCAACAAATGCACCGCCAAATATTTTTGCAATCGCCATACAAAGCCCTGCTGCGACAACCACAGGAATCATGTAGGAAACGCCGGTCAACATATGCTTCTTGAAACCGATACTGTAAGACATACTATCGCCCTCATATTTAGGGTTAATTATTTTTGCATTTTTTCTTGTATTTTTTGAATCAAAGATTTAGGTGATTTGACTACGGTAGCAATAGGTACTTCGACCACATGTTTATCCTTAAAACGCTCTAACCCGCCAATCCCAATATCGGTCGCAAAAATAACAATGTCCGCATTAGCGATATCCTCAGGACTAAGTTTATCATCAACACCAATAGACCCCTGAGTTTCTACTTTGATGTTATGCCCCAGACTCAAGGCAGCCTGAATTAGTTTTTCTTTAGCGATATAAGTGTGGGCAATGCCTGCAGTACAGGCGGTAATTCCAACAATATTCATTGTATACTCCAGATTATTCAAAGGCAGACACCAGTTCGTCCGTCGACGCTGCTGAGAGTAATTTCTCGCAAGTTTCCTCCTTTCCTAACATGCGAGCTACTTGTGACATCATTTTAACGAAATAATCATTTTTATCTTTTTTATTTACGGCAAAAAGAATTATAACCTTTACTCTATTACCGTCCAGGGACTCCCATTCAATTGGTTTTTTTAATAAACCAATAGCGATACAGGTATTGTTAACAAAATCTGATTTACCATGAGGTATAGCAATAAAGCCGCCAATTCCCGTTTTACCTTCACCTTCACGTTGGTAAACATCCTGAATAAAAGCGTGTGGATCGTTAACTGCACCATCCTTATACAGCAGGTCAATTAATGATTCGAGCGCTTGCCGTTTATCGGTCGCTGGCATATTAATTTGCAGGGCGTTTTTATTGATAACATCTGAAAGCATCATAAAAATTATTGTCCTTATTACATCCTGATATCTGACATAGTATAACCGCATTAATTTAATGTATAAAAAAAGGCAGTGAGTTCATCGATCGCCTGTTCTTCATCCTCTCCCTCTACCTTGATAATAATTTTGTCGTTTTTACACGCCCCCATACTCAGTACGGAGGTAAAACTTTTTGCGTTAAAAATCTCGCCATCTTTTTCAAAGGTAATTTTACTCAGATAAGAAATAGATTTATCAACAAAGTCCGCTGCGGGTCTGGCATGCAACCCTTCATCACTTTCAATAATAAATTCGCACATTTTCATATTACATCCTCATACTTGTTCTCATCGATTAAAAACCGATATAGTTCTTGCTCAGAAGTACAGTTACGCAGTGATTTCATTAGCCTATCATTTTCCACCATCGCAGCTAGCATGGTGTAAAAACCGGCAATACTTCCATCAATTTTGCCATCAGACGATCTTTTAAAACCAACCATAAAGACAACATCCACCCCCTGCTCTCCTCCCCAGTCGACGGGTTCGCGTAGTAACGTTAATGAGATAAAATTCACCTTCACCAGACCCGGATCGCCGTGAGTAAGAACAACGCCAGGAGCAATTTCTGTTGGGGAAACTTTTTCTCTCTCTAACACAGAGGATAAATAAAGTTCATCACAACAGCCTGTAGCCGCCGCTTGCTGGCAAACATATTCCAGCACCGCATTGTTATGTTTAATTTCTGAAACGACGAATAGCATCTCAGGCAAGATATACTGATGATAACTTTTTACTTTACCGTCCGTTTTTTTCTGTAGCGTTTGCAGCATCTTACTTTTTTGCATCTTCTTAACGGTTTCTTTAATCAGAGAAAGATCATAAGGTAACAATACATCATTGACGTGGATAACAGCCTCTTTACGACGCTGTAGGGGCACTGTACTCACAACCAGGTCGCAGTAATTATTATCCAGTTGGTCTAGCTCTCTTAACGAAAAAATACCAACAATTTCAACCTGAGTTATTGCCCGCTGTATTTTTTGCGCGACAAATTGAGAAATGCCGATACCATAATTACAGACAATAGCGATTCTAATTTTTTTAAACGCTAAACTTTGTGCATTTTTAATACATAAGGTAATCAGGCTAATTTCTTGTTCATTCAAGGTTAGTTGATAACGTTGCTCATATAGCAAACTGCAAAGCTCAACTTCAAGATATAAATCAAGGTAAGAAAATTTGACCTGCCTAATCAATGACTGAGAAGCACCGGCTTCAGCCCGATTTATACCAAGGATGTTACGATAGACCATCGGTCTAATGAGTAAAATCAAGCGCCATAATAATTGTTTATCTCTCAGCAACCCGCGACTGACCACATGACTTAACGATAAAATAAACTCCTGAATAGTTTCCTCAAGATGCCGTGGCGAAGCACAAACCTGAACTCTGACGCTCTCATTATTAACGTCATTTAACTCGCTGGCGAGTAAAACAAGTGTCGTATATCGTACATCATCAGCTGAAAATACAATCCTGGTTGAAGTATGTAACTGCTGGCAAAGGTAATGCGCCATTTCTTGCTCAGGACCTACATCCCAGGCTTCCGATGCAGAAACAGTCAGGTAATCTTTAGCCATCT
Organism: Klebsiella sp.; assembly: GCF_027492335.1. NCBI lineage: Bacteria > Pseudomonadati > Pseudomonadota > Gammaproteobacteria > Enterobacterales > Enterobacteriaceae > Klebsiella > Klebsiella sp. The sequence goes on from NZ_JAPUEW010000006.1 coordinate 73,081, forward strand.
TCTGGCGATGCATAACAAGCACGAAGGAAAATATTAACCATACGCAGGAGTCATAGGTATAAGAGACATTATATTGTTGCTCCAATTCTTCAATCGCTCGCATAATCGGTTCAAAATATTGCATTTCTCTGGAAAACATCATTTTGAGCGTAAGATAATCGGCGCCATCAAAATATTTTTTACTGAGAGCATGTGTAGATGAATAAAGACGCTCTGCGAATGCTTTTTTCTGGCAACGCTTTAGTTCAATAAATAAATACCAAAATAACTTACGCCTAACTACCTCAGTGCAGGATAATTTATAGGTTGCGTTGGATTTGCAAAGTTCAATGCCAAAAGGCAGGAGCCAGGACTCAACTTCGAGCAGATATTTTTTTATCGCGCCTTTATCTAAATAAACACAATCTGCCAACTCCTGGGCGGACACCACCGGCTGTACCAGCAAAACCATTAGCATGCGGCACATACGGTTTTTTATACGTTCATCAATTTTATTCTCAACAAAGGTCGTGGCTATTTTTTCGTAAGCCGTTTTTTCCATTTCGAGGAAAAATCCTTTATTAGTTTTAGCCAGCAGCCGACCGACATTATGATTAACAACTTCATTTCTGATAACATCCAGATCGCTTCTTACCGTTTTTTCTGAATAAGACACCTCATCAGCAATATCCTTTACTGTGACATAATCTCTGATCACCCAAAGCATCTCAAAAATTTTACGTTGTCTAACAGTAAATAACATCACGGCAATTACCCCATCAGAAATAATTATTGCAACAATATTATGCCCCAGCACCAACCTGTATCATTCTTACTATCATCGATACTAGCAGCGACATTTTTTTAAGCAAAGTCAATTAATGACACAATCCAATGGTCATTATTCCTTTTTTTCCATATTCGGTGGATCAAGATCACATTTATCAAAGAGAGGACTTAAAGACTATTACTGCGAAATAAATCACAATTTATTCAATGAGAATGAAGTTTTTAGCGTGAGACATCACACTTTATTGCCAGTTTCTTTTTGATTGAGGGTAAAAATTCATCAGGAATCAATAAAACAGATGCTGATAGAGTATCAGGGAAGAATACGCTAACGGCGGTTAACTTCAGGTCATCGATAACCGCCAGGGATAGATAACGTTATCGCTTACATCGCCAGCCCGCCTCCGCCGCTGAACGGCTGCTCACCGGCGATTTTCATCACTTCCGCTCCCAGGGTCACAAACGGCGCACGACGGCTGGCATAGATCAGGCCGCCCGCTTTAGGCCGTACCGCTTTGACCATATCAGTCAGCGGATCGATGATTTCCGCCACGACGTCATCGCGACTCACCCACTCGCCGGGCTGTTTTAGCTGGACCAGAATGCCGGTCGCCGGGGCGGTAATAATCTCTCCGGCCTCAAAAGGCAGCATCACCGTTTTCTGCTGCGGCACCTCGGGCCTGGCGCCTGCCAGCACGCCGCGGTATTGCAAATAGCGATAAATACGTTCGGCGTCGTCGCAGGCGGTGGCATGATTCACATCCTGCTGGCCGCGCAGCTCTACGGTCACCGCCATGCAGCCGGGCTGCTGCTTGCGCCATAACGGATTAAGCGCTGCCAGACGCTGCCACGGCAGGCCGCAGGCCTCATCAAACGAGTTGCCTCCGCTCTCCTGCGACAACAGCACGGCGCCAATGCCGAGAAAAGCCGCCAGAACGCTGGCTTCGTTTCGCCAGGCCGGATCGGCATAGAGATGCAAAATGGCCTGGTCGTCGCAGTGCAGATCCAGCACCAGGTCAGCATCACAGGCGAGACTCAGTAAATGATGACGCAGTGCCTGAACCTCGCTACCAGCAGGAAGCGTCGCCAGCGCATACTGCATCGCCACGCGCACCTGTTTTAGATATTCAGAGCGCGAAACAGGGGGCTCGGTGTCTAAGTGCTGGTGCGCCAGAGCAGCGAGGTCGGGAAAATCGCGGTTAAAGTTGCGCCCACTCGCCAGATCAAAACGACCAATACCGCTGTTCAGCAGTACCTGCGCCAGCCCCGGCGGGTTCGCCACCGGCACGAGAATGATTTCGCCGCGCAGCTCGCCGCGCCGTTCCGCCTGGCTGAGTAATCTTTTAAGATAATGCGCAACCAGCATGCCCGGAATTTCATCAGCGTGCAGTCCCGCCTGCAGATAGACTTTCTCTCCTGTACCGGGTTCGCCGAAATGAAAATGGCTTAATTGCCGCTGCCCACTGAGGGCATGTTCAGGTAATGTATAGTGTTTAATTTTCATTGGACGTCCTGGTTGTGGAAAAGAAAACCCGGCTTGACCGTATCGATCACAAGATCCTTGAAATCCTGCGCCGGGATGGCCGCATCTCTTATCAGAAGCTCTCGGAGCAGGTAAACCTCACCGCGCGCCCCTGCCTGGAACGCGTACGCGGCCTTGAGCGCGATGGGATCATTCGCGGCTACAGCGCCATCATTGAATTGCCTGAGCCGGAGCACGCTTTTGTGGTACAAGCGCAAATCGCGCTGGCTGACCACGGACGCTCGCAGCCGGTGTTTGAACAGGAGATGCGCCAGACGCCCGAAGTGCTGGACTGCTGGCTGGTCAGCGGCAGCTTTGACTTCCTGGTACGGATTGGCTGTCGCAGCATGGCACACTACTGCCAGCTGGCGGATAGCTGGCTGACCAGTAAAAAGTTTCATGTTGATAAAATCGTTACCCTGACCGAACTCCAGTCCATTAAGCGCTCCTGATTAGCCGCGACGGATAAACGCCAGCCAGCGCCGTTCAGCGCGTGAAAAGGTGAATATCAGCATAAAAGTGCACAGCAGATACAGCGCGGCGGCCATCAGAAACGGAATAAACGGCGAATAGGTCATGGCGTAGAACGCGCGCGCCACGCCGGTGATATCCAGCAATGTCACGGTGCTGGCCAACGATGTGGCATGCAGTAAAAAGACCATTTCATTATTTAGCGCCGGGATCCCGCGTCGCAGGGTGGCAGGCAGAACGAGGCGGCGAACAATTTGCCATTTCCTCATACCGTAGGCCTCGCCGGCGACCCATTCCTGGCGCGGGAAAGTTAGCATCATTCCCGCCAGCAGCTCAGCGACGTAGGCTGAGGTATTCAGTACCAGCGCTAACGTGGCGCAGAAGGTGGCATCGCGGAACAGCAGCCAGAACGGCTGGTCGTTCATCCAGCCCGTCTGCACTATATCGAACTGCGACAGGCCGTAGTAGATCAGCATCAATTGCAGATAAAGCGGCGTACTGCGGAAAAAGTAAGTAAAACCGCGAACGGGCAACGCCAGCGCCCGTGGACCGTAAACCTGCCCCACCGCCATCAGTATCGCCAGCACCATGCCTGGAATAATTGACAGCAAAAACAGCTCCGCCGTCACCGCCAGCCCGCTTGCGGCACCGTTACCATCGCTCCATAAATAGCTGGGAATCGCATCGATAAAGGTTTGCAGATTCATAGTGCCGCCCCCGCCGTTGAAGAGCGCAGCGCGTAGCGTTTAGCCAGACGACTGAACAGCCAGCTGGAAAGCGCGGTGATCACCATATAAATCAGCGAAACCAGGAAATAGAACAGAAACGGTTTTTGCGTGGCGCGACCGGCCTGTTCAGCCAGCCATACCATATCCTCCAGACCGAGGATCGACACCAGCGCCGACGCTTTCATCAGCCCCAGCCAGTTATTGTTGATACCCGGAATCGCGAAGCTCAGCATCTGCGGTAGCATCACCCGACGAAATACCGTCCACGGGCGCATACCATAGGCCTGCGCCGCTTCGGTTTGCCCGCTATCCACGGTAAGGAACGCGCCGCGAAAGGTCTCGGTGTAATAAGCGCCGAAGACAAAACCAATGGCCAGCACGCCGGAAATAAAGGTGTTGAAGCGCACTGGCCCCAGCCCCACTAAACTCAGCAGTAGATTGACCAGCATCTCGCCGCCGAAGAACAGCAGCAGCATAATGACCAGTTCCGGAATACCGCGCACCAGCGTGGTGTAACCGGTGGAAAACAGGCGCAGCCACGGCGGGCCAAAGAGTTTCACCAGCGAGTTAATCAGCCCCAGCAGCAGAGCCACCAGTAATGAAGAGAGCATCACGCACAGCGAAAGCGCCGCGCCGCGTAACAACAGGGGTAAATAGTCTGCGACCATATTCAGCCTTCCGCGGATGTCGTAAAGCGGCGCAAGCCATTGCCTGCGCCCTCGCCTTCACGACTTATTTGCCATAAATATCAAAGCTAAAGTACTTTTTCTGGATAGCATCGTAGGTACCATCAGCGCGGATGGCCTTGATAGCGCCATTTAGCGCGTCACGCAGCGCCGGATTATCTTTATTCACCGCAATCCCAACATCGGAAGAGATGCCGCCGTCCTGAATAACCGGGCCGGCAAAAGCAAATTTTTGCCCGCGCGGGGTATCAATAAAGCCGGTCGCCGCCTGGATATTGTCCTGCAAAGCGGCGTCGATACGCCCGGAAAGCAGGTCGAGATAGACGTTATCCTGGTTTGCATAACCAACGATTTTCACGCCATGATTGGCCCAGTTGGCCTTAGCAAAAGCTTCATGAGTGGAGCCTGTCTGTACGCCGACGGTCTTGCCTTTCAGGCTGGCAACTTCCGGCAGCAGCGGGCTACCTTTACGCGCAACCAGCTGCGCCGCGCTGCGATAGTAGCGATCGGTGAAATCCACTTCCTTTTTGCGCTCATCGGTAATATTGAGCGAGGCGATAATGGCATCGAATTTATGCGCATTCAGCGCAGCGATCATGCTTTCGAACGGCTGCTTAACAAAAACGCATTTGGCTTTTAGCTGCGTACAGAGCGCATTAGCGATATCGATATCAAAACCGGTAATTTCACCGCTGGGGGCCAGGACGTCAAAAGGCGGATAGCCGCCATCGACGCCAAAGCTGATGGTGTCAAACTGCTGGGCGGCCAGCGGCGCGCTGAGCGCCATACAAGCCAGTAATGCGGCAAGGCGTGTTTTCATTTCGGTTTCCCCGGTGTCGGCGCGGTGATTAAAAACGCAGTGAGAGGCAGGTCAGCCCGCCATCCATTTTCTTAAATTCGCTGGTGTCGAGTTGCACAATGGGCATTCCCAGCTTGCTGATTTCGCCCAGGGTATGGGGGTAACCCTGCGGCGTAATTAAGGTATCGTTGATCCACAGCGTATTACCGGCGTAGGACTCTTCTTCCGGGATAACGATGCTGTTAAAGCCGCTAAACGCCGGATGGTTAACGTAGCCTTCCGTCAGCAGCAGCGTGTTACGACCAACATAGTTGACTATCGATTTCAGATGCAGCCCGGCGCTGACTTCAATCGCCGTGACCTGATAGCCGTGTGGCTCAACGGCGGCGGCAAACTCGCGAATGCCTTGCTCATCGGTACGCGCCGTCAGGCCGATAAAAAACTGTTTGTCGACCAGCAGCACATCGCCGCCGTCCATATGCCCCCGCTCGCTCATCTGCACCAGCGGCCGAAAGCCCGCCAGCACCGGCGCGATGGTGTCAACTTCACCCTGGCGGCTCGGTGCGCCAGGATGGGTAATCACCGCCAGTTCCGGCATCACCACCGCGGTATCTTCAACAAAGTGCGCATCCGGATAATCTGCCGCAGCAGGGAGTACGGTGACCTTCAGGCCAAGTTGCAACAGGGTTTCTACATAGGCGAGAAACTGGCGAGTGGTATTGGCAATATCCGGCGCGCCCAGTTGGGCAGTAGTTTGTCCTGCACCGCAGGTAGCGGCCGGAAGACGGGCGATAGCTTGGGTAAAATGCATAAAGAACCTTCTGGTATGGGTCGCTTTGATTAAGACAAGACACTGAGTGGATTTGATTATTAAACAGATACGACCGCCAATCAGGCTGAATCATCACTCCAGGCTGTGTATTCACGCTGTATATCAGTTCAGATTCGACGCAATCCGCTGTTGGTATCAAGAAACAACGGATACCAATAAATAAATATCGGCGTTCACAAGATCGGTGAGTAAAAATCGATAAGCGTAAATTACGCGTAAATATTCACCGTAAGCCTCTCAGCAAAAAGCGTTTTATCCAGACATATCTCAACAGTCTTTTCATAATTCCTCCATTTTTAAGCAGCGTTCACTGACTAAACTAGTATCATTCCGTGAAACGTTTCAGGATGAGATAGCAAATTAATGAAAGGTAGCAATAAAAGCCGTTGGGTAGCCGTGCTGGTAGTCGCAATCGTCGCGGGCGCCGCGTACTGGTTTTGGCAAGGTCGCGAAGCGGCAAACAGTACCTCTGTAACGGCAGCAGGCCCTGGCCAGCAGGGTCCAGGGCCTGGTGGGCCACGTCACGGTCGTTTTGGTGCAGCCCTTGCGCCGGTGCAGGCGGCAACGGCTACCAGCGAATCGGTCCCACGCTATCTCTCCGGCCTTGGTACGGTAACGGCAGCGAACACCGTCACCGTCCGCAGCCGCGTCGACGGTCAGCTTTTGGCTATCCACTTCACCGAAGGCCAGCAGGTAAAGGCGGGCGACCTGCTCGCCGAAATCGACCCCAGCCAGTTTAAAGTCGCCCTCGCCCAGGCTCAGGGCCAGCTGGCAAAGGATCAGGCGACCCTGGCTAACGCCCGCCGCGACCTGGCGCGCTATCAGCAGTTGGTCAAAACTAATCTGGTATCACGCCAGGAACTGGATACTCAGCAATCGCTGGTCAGTGAAACCCAGGGCACCATCAAAGCCGATGAGGCCGCCGTCGCCAGCGCCCAGCTGCAGCTGAACTGGAGCCGGATCACCGCGCCGATTGATGGCCGGGTAGGCTTAAAGCAGGTGGATATCGGCAACCAGATCTCCAGCGGCGATACCACCGGGATTGTGGTGCTAACGCAAACTCACCCTATCGACCTGGTCTTTACTCTTCCTGAAAACCAGATAGCCACGGTGGTTCAGGCGCAAAAGGCAGGCAAAAAACTGGTCGTCGAAGCCTGGGACCGTACCAACAAACAGAAAATCAGCGAAGGTTCTCTGCTGAGCCTCGATAACCAGATTGACGCCACCACCGGTACTATCAAGCTTAAAGCACGCTTTAATAATCAGGACGACGCCCTGTTCCCGAATCAGTTCGTCAACGCCCGGATGCTGGTGGATACCGAGCAAAACGCGGTGGTTATTCCGACCGCAGCCCTGCAAATGGGCAACGAAGGCCATTTCGTCTGGGTGCTGAACGACGAAAACAAAGTCAGCAAACATACGGTGACGCCAGGGATTCAGGACAGCCTGAAAGTGGTGATTAACGCCGGACTTTCCGCAGGCGATCGCGTGGTGACCGACGGCATCGACCGCCTGACGGAAGGCGCGAAGGTTGAAGTTGTAGAAGCTCACGACGCCACCACCGCAGCTGAACCGGCGAAAGCCACCAGTCGTGAATACGGTAAAAAAGGAGCGCGCTCCTGATGCAAGTGTTACCGCCGAGCAGTACGGGTGGTCCTTCCCGTCTGTTTATCATGCGCCCGGTAGCGACGACGCTGTTAATGGTGGCCATTATGCTGGCCGGGATTATCGGCTATCGTTTCCTGCCCGTTTCGGCGCTGCCGGAAGTGGATTACCCGACGATTCAGGTGGTGACGCTCTATCCCGGCGCCAGCCCGGACGTCGTGACCTCGTCGATTACCGCCCCGCTGGAGCGCCAGTTTGGCCAGATGTCCGGCCTCAAGCAAATGTCGTCCCAGAGTTCGGGCGGCGCATCGGTGGTCACGCTGCAGTTCCAGCTTACGCTGCCGCTGGACGTTGCCGAGCAGGAAGTACAGGCGGCCATCAACGCCGCCACTAACCTGCTGCCGTCAGATCTACCCAACCCGCCGGTCTACAGCAAAGTTAACCCCGCCGACCCGCCGATTATGACCCTCGCGGTCACCTCTTCCGCGATTCCGATGACTCAGGTCGAAGATATGGTGGAAACCCGCGTGGCGCAGAAAATCTCCCAGGTTTCCGGCGTTGGTCTGGTGACCCTGGCGGGCGGTCAGCGCCCTGCAGTGCGCGTGAAGCTGAACGCTCAGGCCATTGCCGCCCTCGGACTGACCAGCGAAACCATTCGCACCGCGATTACCAGCGCCAACGTTAACTCGGCGAAGGGTAGCCTGGACGGCCCGTCGCGGGCGGTTACGCTTTCCGCCAACGATCAGATGCAATCGGCAGAGGATTACCGCCGCCTGATTATCGCGTATCAGAACGGCGCGCCGATTCGCCTCGGCGACGTCGCGACAGTTGAACAGGGCGCGGAAAACAGCTGGCTCGGGGCATGGGCCAACAATCAGCGGGCGATCGTGATGAACGTCCAGCGCCAGCCGGGGGCCAATATTATCTCTACCGCCGACAGCATTCGCCAGATGCTGCCGCAGTTGACCGAAAGCCTGCCGAAATCAGTCAAAGTACAGGTACTTTCCGACCGTACCACCAATATTCGCGCCTCGGTCAGCGACACCCAGTTCGAACTGATGCTGGCCATCGCTCTGGTGGTGATGATTATCTACGTGTTTCTGCGCAACGTTCCGGCAACGATTATTCCCGGCATCGCCGTGCCGCTGTCGCTGGTCGGTACTTTCGCGGTGATGGTGTTCCTCGACTTCTCAATTAACAACCTGACGCTGATGGCCCTGACCATCGCCACCGGGTTTGTGGTCGATGACGCCATCGTGGTGATTGAAAACATCTCGCGCTATATCGAGAAAGGCGAAAAACCGCTGACCGCTGCCCTGAAAGGCGCAGGTGAGATCGGCTTTACCATTATCTCCCTGACCTTCTCGCTGATCGCGGTGCTGATCCCGCTGCTATTTATGGGCGATATCGTCGGTCGCCTGTTCCGCGAGTTCGCCGTCACCCTGGCGGTGGCGATCCTCATCTCGGCAGTGGTGTCGCTGACCCTGACGCCGATGATGTGCGCCCGCATGTTAAGCCACGAGTCGCTGCGTAAGCAAAACCGCTTCTCCCGCGCCAGCGAACGCTTCTTTGAACGGGTGATCGCCGTCTATGGTCGCTGGCTGAGCCGGGTGCTGAACCATCCGTGGCTGACGCTGAGCGTGGCCCTTAGCACGCTGGCGCTGTCAATCATGTTATGGGTGTTTATTCCGAAAGGATTCTTCCCAACGCAGGACAACGGTATTATCCAGGGCACGCTACAGGCCCCGCAGTCGGTATCGTTTGCCAGCATGGCCGAGCGCCAGCAGCAGGTTTCCGCGGTCATTCTTAAAGATCCGGCGGTAGAAAGCCTGACGTCCTACGTCGGGGTGGACGGCACCAACCCGGCGCTGAACAGTGCCCGCCTGCAAATCAATCTTAAGCCGCTGGACGAGCGTGACGATCGCGTACAAACGGTCATCGCCCGCCTGCAAAACGCGGTGGACGGCATTCCCGGTATCGAACTTTATCTTCAGCCAACCCAGGACCTGACGATTGACACTACCGTCAGCCGCACCCAGTACCAGTTCACGCTCCAGGCCAACTCGCTTGATGCGCTAAGCAACTGGGTACCGCAGCTTCTGACCCGCCTGCAGGCATTGCCGCAGCTCTCCGACGTTAGTAGCGACTGGCAGGATAAAGGCCTGGCGGCGTATATCAACGTTGATCGCGATAGCGCCAGCCGTCTCGGCATCAGCATGTCCGATATTGATAACGCGCTGTACAACGCTTTCGGTCAGCGCCTGATTTCCACTATTTATACCCAGGCAAACCAGTACCGCGTGGTGCTGGAGCATGATACCCAGGCGACGCCGGGCCTGGCGGCGCTGGATAACATCCGCCTGACCAGCAGCGACGGCGGGATCGTGCCGCTTACCGCAATCGCCAAAGTGGAGCAGCGCTTTGCCCCGCTGTCGATTAACCATCTCGATCAGTTCCCGGTCACGACGATCTCATTTAACGTACCGAACAACTATTCGCTGGGCGATGCGGTCGAGGCGATTCTTGGCGCTGAGCAGGCGCTGGAGTTCCCGAGCGATATTCGTACCCAGTTCCAGGGCAGTTCTCTGGCCTTCCAGTCGGCGCTCGGCAGCACCGTCTGGCTGGTAGTTGCCGCAGTGGTGGCGATGTATATCGTGCTCGGCGTGCTGTATGAGAGCTTTATTCATCCAATCACCATTCTGTCTACGCTGCCAACGGCAGGTATTGGCGCGCTGCTGGCGCTGTGGTTGGCCGGGAGCGAGCTGGATGTTATCGCCATTATCGGCATCATTCTACTTATCGGTATCGTGAAGAAAAACGCCATCATGATGATCGACTTCGCGCTGGCCGCCGAACGCGAACAGGGCATGCCGCCGCGCGAGGCGATTTATCAGGCCTGTCTGTTGCGTTTTCGTCCCATCCTGATGACCACCCTTGCCGCCCTGCTCGGCGCGCTGCCGCTGATGTTGAGTACCGGCGTCGGCGCGGAGTTGCGTCGTCCGCTGGGGATTGGCATGGTGGGCGGTTTGATGCTCAGCCAGGTGCTGACCCTGTTCACTACTCCGGTCATCTATCTGCTGTTCGACCGCCTGTCACTGTATATGAAGAGCCGGTTCCCACGGCGTGAGGAGGAGGCGTAAGTGAAGTTTTTCGCCCTCTTCATTTATCGCCCGGTGGCGACGATTCTGATCTCGCTCGCTATCACCCTGTGCGGCATCCTCGGTTTCCGCCTGCTGCCGGTCGCGCCGCTGCCGCAGGTGGATTTTCCGGTCATTATGATCAGCGCCTCGCTGCCCGGTGCCTCGCCAGAAACCATGGCCTCTTCGGTGGCGACGCCGCTGGAGCGTTCCCTGGGGCGGATTGCCGGGGTAAACGAGATGACCTCCTCCAGTTCGCTTGGCAGCACGCGAATTATTATGGAGTTCAACTTCGATCGCGATATCAACGGCGCAGCGCGCGACGTACAGGCGGCGATTAACGCCGCGCAAAGCCTGCTGCCGAGCGGTATGCCGAGCCGCCCGACCTACCGCAAAGCTAACCCATCCGACGCGCCGATCATGATCCTCACCCTCACCTCGGATACCTACTCCCAGGGTGAGCTGTACGATTTCGCCTCCACCCAGCTGGCGCAGACTATTGCCCAGATCGACGGCGTGGGCGACGTTGACGTCGGCGGCAGTTCCCTGCCCGCCGTGCGCGTTGATCTCAACCCGCAGGCGCTGTTTAACCAGGGCGTATCGCTGGATGCGGTGCGTACCGCCATCAGCAACGCCAACGTGCGTAAACCACAGGGGGCGCTGGAAGATCATAGCCATCGCTGGCAGGTGGAAACCAACGACGAGCTGAAAACCGCCGCCGAATATCAGCCAATTATTGTGCACTACAACAACGGTGCGGCGGTGCGCCTCGGCGACGTGGCTAACGTCACCGACTCGGTGCAGGATGTGCGCAACGCCGGGATGACCAACGCTAAACCGGCAATTCTGCTGATGATCCGCAAGCTGCCGGAAGCCAATATCATTGAAACGGTGGACAGCATTCGCGCCCGCCTGCCGGATCTGCAGCGCACGATCCCGGCATCTATCGACCTGCAAATCGCCCAGGACCGGTCGCCAACCATCCGCGCCTCGCTGGAAGAGGTCGAACAAACGCTGGTGATCTCGGTGGCGCTGGTGATCCTCGTGGTGTTCCTGTTCCTGCGTTCGGGCCGCGCGACGCTGATCCCGGCGGTGGCGGTTCCGGTCTCGCTGATTGGCACCTTTGCGGCCATGTATCTGTGCGGCTTCAGCCTGAATAACCTGTCGCTAATGGCGCTGACCATCGCCACCGGCTTTGTGGTCGATGACGCTATCGTGGTGCTGGAGAACATCTCCCGCCATCTTGAAGCGGGTATGAAACCGCTTCAGGCCGCGCTACAGGGAAGCCGGGAGGTGGGTTTCACCGTGCTGTCGATGAGCATATCGTTAGTCGCTGTCTTCCTGCCGCTACTGCTGATGGGCGGCCTGCCGGGAAGATTGCTGCGTGAATTTGCCGTCACCCTGTCGGTGGCGATCGGCATTTCGTTGGCAGTATCGCTGACCCTGACGCCGATGATGTGCGGCTGGCTGCTGAAAAGCGGCAAGCCCAACGAGCCAACGCGCAAGCGTGGTTTTGGTCGTCTGCTGGTAGCGATTCAGGGTGGCTACGGCAAGTCGCTGAAATGGGTGCTGAAGCACAGCCGCTTAACCGGCCTGGTGCTGCTCGGCACCATCGCGCTGAGCATCTGGCTCTATATCTCGATTCCCAAGACCTTCTTCCCGGAGCAAGACACCGGGGTACTGATGGGCGGCATTCAGGCCGACCAGAGCATTTCGTTCCAGGCAATGCGCGGCAAGCTGCAGGACTTTATGAAGATCATTCGTGAAGACCCGGCGGTGGATAACGTCACTGGCTTTACCGGCGGCTCACGAGTCAACAGCGGGATGATGTTTATCACCCTGAAATCTCGCGATGAACGCCACGAAACGGCACAGCAAATTATTGACCGGCTGCGTAAAAAACTGGCGAAAGAGCCGGGGGCCAACCTGTTCCTGATGGCGGTACAGGATATTCGCGTAGGCGGACGTCAGGCTAATGCCAGCTACCAGTACACCCTGCTGTCGGACGATCTTGCGGCGCTGCGCGAGTGGGAGCCAAAGATTCGCAAAGCGCTGGCGGCACTGCCGGAACTGGCGGACGTTAACTCGGACCAGCAGGATAACGGCGCTGAGATGGACCTGGTTTACGATCGCGACACCATGTCGAGGCTCGGTATCAGCGTGCAGGATGCCAACAACCTGCTGAACAATGCCTTTGGTCAACGGCAGATCTCAACCATTTACCAGCCGCTGAACCAGTATAAAGTGGTGATGCAGGTTGACCCGGTTTACACCCAGGACGTCAGCGCGCTGGATAAGATGTTTGTAATCAACAGCGAAGATAAGCCGATCCCGCTCTCTTATTTCGCCAAATGGCAACCGGCCAACGCCCCGCTATCGGTGAACCATCAAGGGCTGTCGGCGGCCTCGACCATCTCTTTCAACCTGCCGACCGGTAAGTCGCTGTCAGAAGCCAGCGATGCCATTAACCGGGCAATGACCCAGCTTGGCGTGCCGTCCAGCGTGCGCGGGTCGTTCGCCGGGACCGCGCAGGTGTTCCAGGAAACGATGAACTCCCAGGTGATCCTGATTCTGGCGGCTATCGCCACGGTCTATATCGTGCTGGGGATCCTCTATGAGAGCTACGTTCACCCGCTGACTATCCTTTCGACCATCCCTTCCGCTGGCGTCGGCGCGCTGCTGGCGCTTGAGCTTTTCGATGCCCCGTTCAGCCTAATCGCGCTAATCGGGATTATGCTATTAATTGGCATCGTGAAGAAAAACGCCATCATGATGGTCGATTTTGCCCTTGAGGCGCAGCGTAACGGCAACCTGCCGCCGGAAGAAGCCATCTTCCAGGCTTGCCTGTTACGTTTTCGCCCGATAATGATGACCACCCTGGCAGCGCTGTTCGGCGCGCTGCCGCTGGTTATCTCCAGTGGTGATGGCTCCGAGCTGCGCCAGCCGCTGGGGATTACCATCGTCGGCGGTCTGGTGATGAGTCAACTGTTGACCCTGTACACCACGCCGGTGGTCTATCTGTTCTTCGACCGTCTGCGGTTGCGTTTTTCGCGAAAACTCCATCAACCGGTAAGCGAATAACATGACAGATCTCCCCGCCAGCGTACGCTGGCAGCTATGGATAGTGGCCTTCGGCTTCTTTATGCAGGCGCTGGATACCACTATCGTCAACACCGCCCTCCCCTCAATGGCGAAAAGCCTTGGGGAGAGTCCGCTGCATATGCATATGGTGATCGTCTCCTATGTGCTAACGGTGGCGGTGATGCTGCCCGCCAGTGGCTGGCTGGCAGATCGAGTCGGGGTACGCAATATCTTCTTTAGCGCCATTATTCTGTTTACCGTCGGTTCCCTGTTCTGCGCTCAGGCTGCGACGCTCGATCAGTTGATACTCGCCCGCGTATTGCAAGGTGTCGGCGGCGCGATGATGGTTCCCGTTGGTCGTCTGACGGTGATGAAAATCGTCCCGCGAAGCCAATATATGGCGGCGATGACCTTCGTCACCTTGCCCGGCCAGGTTGGCCCGCTGCTCGGTCCGGCGCTCGGCGGCATCCTGGTAGAATACGCTTCCTGGCACTGGATCTTCCTGATCAACATTCCGGTCGGCATTGTCGGCGCCATCGCCACGCTATGCCTGATGCCCAACTACACCCTGCAAACCCGACGTTTTGATATCTTCGGCTTTATTCTGCTGGCGGCGGGAATGGCCACGCTGACCCTGGCGCTTGATGGTAAAAAAGGGCTTGGTATCTCTCCGCTATGGCTGGCGACGCTGGTCGCAGTCGGCGTTGCGTCCATTCTGTTCTATCTGTGGCATGCGCGCGGTAATCGCAACGCGCTGTTTAGCCTGAAACTGTTCAGCAATCGCACCTTCTCGCTCGGACTTGGCGGCAGCTTCGCCGGGCGCATCGGCAGCGGCATGCTGCCGTTTATGACGCCGGTATTTTTGCAGATTGGCCTCGGTTTTACACCGTTCCACGCCGGTCTGATGATGATCCCAATGGTGCTCGGCAGCATGGGCATGAAGCGTATCGTGGTACAGGTGGTCAACCGCTTCGGCTATCGCCGGGTGCTGGTGGTCTCAACCATCGGCCTGGCGCTGGTCAGCCTGCTGTTTATGGCGGTGGCTCTGGCAGGCTGGTACTGGCTGCTGCCGGTGGTGCTGTTTCTGCAGGGGATGATCAACTCCAGCCGCTTTTCGTCAATGAATACGCTGACCCTGAAAGACCTGCCCGATGACCTCGCCAGCAGCGGCAACAGTATGTTGTCAATGGTCATGCAGTTATCGATGAGTATTGGCGTCACAATCGCCGGCATGCTGCTGGGTCTCTACGGTCAGCAGCATATCAGCGCCGACGCGGCGACCACTCATCAGGTCTTTCTTTACACCTACTTAAGCATGGCGGTGGTTATCGCGCTGCCCGCGCTGATTTTTTCCCGCGTACCGGACGACACCACCACCAACACCGTGATTGGTCGTCGCAAAAGGAGTGAATCTTGAAGTTCTGGCGTCCCGGCATTACCGGCAAGTTATTTATCGCGATTCTTGCCACCTGCATCGTGCTGCTGATCAGCATGCACTGGGCGGTACGCATCAGCTTTGAACGCGGGTTTATCGACTATATTAAGCGCGGAAACGAGCAGCGGCTGACCATGCTCGGCGATGCCCTGAGCGAGCAGTACGCTCAGCATGGCAGTTGGAAATTCCTGCGTAACAACGACCGGTTTATATTCCAGTTGCTGAAAACCTTTGAGCGCGACAACGACGACCGCTCGCCGCAGGGTCGCGGTATGGGGCACGGTCCCATGGATGAACCAGGACCCGGCCCGATTCCCGAGGATATGCCGCCGGACGCCGCGCCAGATCGACCGCTCGACGGTCCCCGAGATGATCGTGGCGATCGCGGTCCTGGTCCCGATATTCCTCCGCACGGCTGGCGCACCATGTTCTGGGTGGTCGATCAAAAAGGGCGCGTTCTGGTTGGTCCGCGTGAACGCGTGCCAAAAGACGGTACCCGCCGCAGCATTGTGGTTAACGGCGTGGAGGTCGGCGCAGTGATTGCGTCGCCGGTTGAACGTCTGACGCGCAACACCGATATCAACTTTGACCGCCAACAAAAACGCACCAGTTGGCTGATTGTCGCCCTCGCTACGCTGCTGGCGGCGCTCGCCACCTTCCCGCTGGCGCGTGGCCTGCTTGCGCCGGTCAAACGACTGGTTGAGGGCACGCATCGCCTGGCTGCCGGAGATTTCTCAACCCGCGTCACCGCCACCAGCAGCGATGAGCTGGGACGTCTGGCACGGGACTTTAACCAGCTAGCCAGCACCCTTGAGCGCAACCAGCAGATGCGCCGGGACCTGATGGCCGATATTTCCCACGAACTGCGCACGCCGCTGGCAGTGCTGCGCGGTGAGCTGGAAGCGATTCAGGACGGCATCAGGAAGTTCACCCCGGACTCCATCACTTCCCTACAGGCCGAGGTTGCGACCCTGACCAAACTGGTCGATGATTTGCACCAGCTATCGATGTCCGATGAAGGCGCGCTGTCCTACCAGAAAACCTCGGTGGATATCATCAATCTGCTGGAAGTCGCCGCTGGCGCGTTTCGCGAACGCTTCGCCAGCCGCGGACTGTCAATTAGCGTTTCGTTGCCGGAAAGCGCGACGATTTTTGGCGACCGGGATCGCCTGATGCAGCTTTTCAATAACCTGCTGGAAAACAGCCTGCGCTACACCGATAGCGGCGGCAGCCTGCAGATCCGCGCCAGCCAGAGCGGCCATATGCTGGTTCTCGACTTTGCCGATAGCGCTCCGGGCGTCACCGACGAACAGCTGGAGCGGCTGGTTGAGCGCTTTTACCGTACCGAAGGTTCGCGCAATCGTGCCAGCGGCGGCTCTGGTTTAGGACTAGCAATTTGCCTTAACATTGTGGCTGCCCATGGTGGCACTTTGCGTGCCGGTCATTCGCCTTTGGGCGGGGTTAGCATTAAAGTAGAGTTACCTCTGGAACGTAATTTATCGAGAGACGTATGACTGAATTACCTGTTGATGAAAACACACCACGCATTTTGATCGTGGAAGATGAGCCCAAGCTGGGCCAGTTGCTGATCGATTATCTCCAGGCGGCGGGCTATGCGCCGACGCTAATCAATCACGGCGACCAGGTTCTACCGTACGTGCGCCAGACGCCGCCGCATCTGATCCTACTGGATTTGATGCTGCCAGGCACCGACGGGCTTACGCTATGCCGCGAAATCCGCCGCTTCTCCGAAGTTCCGGTGGTGATGGTGACGGCGAAAATCGAAGAGATCGACCGTTTGCTCGGGCTGGAAATCGGTGCCGACGACTATATCTGTAAGCCCTACAGCCCGCGTGAAGTGGTCGCTCGCGTGAAGACTATTCTTCGCCGCTGCAAGCCACAGCGCGATCTGCAGGCGCTGGATGCGCAAAGCCCGCTGATCGTTGACGAAGGCCGCTTCCAGGCCTCCTGGCGCGATAAACTGCTGGATCTCACGCCCGCCGAGTTCCGTCTGCTGAAAACCCTTTCCCAGGAGCCCGGTAAGGTCTTTTCACGCGAACAGCTGCTGAATCATCTGTACGATGATTACCGCGTGGTCACCGACCGAACCATCGATAGCCATATCAAGAACCTACGACGCAAGCTGGAGTCGCTGGACGCCGAGCAGTCGTTTATCCGCGCCGTCTACGGCGTAGGCTATCGCTGGGAAGCCGATGCCTGCCGCCTGGCGTAGTGAGTCATCTGCTCAACATTTCCCCGGCTCGCCGCCATCTGCGGGCCGGTAGCCCGGACAGATGCGCAGCATCGCCTCCGGGAAATATCCACCTTCCCCCACACCATAATCTGAGAATCCCCTCAAGAATAAGAAATCATCCGGCGACATGATATATTCCGTACGGATATTCTCTAATACTCAACTGCGCAAGGAATGCCATGAGTGATATTAATAAAAAATATAAACCGCGAAATATAATCAACTCACCCAATGTAAAGGCCGCCATTATTTCCCGCAGCCAGCAGCGCGGCGATGGCGAAAGTATTCAACGCTGGCTAAGTAACCATTTTTATCGCTGGGCCATCGGCTCGTTCCCCAACGTTTATCGCGTCCGCTCCGCCGCCGACTACGCCATTTACTGCGGGGCCGATACTGAAATCCCCGACTGGCTAATACTAAAGCTCGGCGGCGATGAAGCCTTCTACTATCTAAATCCGCAGCATCCGCAACTGCTGGCGATGGAAAGAGATTTACTGGAATTCCTCTCGCGTCAGGAAGGCACGCGATTGGAGGCAAAACGCCAGCGCATCAATTGCTTCACTGCGCTGGAAATGCGCAAGGCAGAACACCAAAAAATGCAGCGCTTGCGCCAGCAGGGTTGGTATCCCACCACCCCTGAGGCATTAAAACTGGTATTGACGATCGATAGCGGAGAACTCGTTGAATTCAATGCGGCCAGCCCTGCCCTGCGCAGTGAAATGGCGTATGAATCCTGGCATATGCAGCACTGCGTCGGGCAGTTTGACGATAAAGGCGCGCTCGCTGGCGGCTACGGCGAACACTACGCCCGGCAAATTGAACAAGGGAAACTACGCCTGTTCAGCCTGCGTGACAACAACCATATTCCCCACGTGACGATAAGCCTGTTGGTAAATAACGACGGTCTGAGCATTGAGCAGATTAAAGGTAAACAGAACCGACACCCGATCAAGAAATATGCCGCCGACGTTTTATCTCTGTTGTGCCATCTTGCCCCGCAATCTGGGCGCCACGCCGATTGTGAAGGCATGGGTATTGTTTATGAGGACACGCCGGAACATCAGGGCTGGAAATTTATTACCGATATCCATGATTTCAACTTTCTGCTTAACGTGCTGCATGACAATTTTCATTTAATGGAACACTTCCCCACGCCTCCGGTTGCTTTACAGTGGCTGCTGCTGCACAGCGCCCCAAAAGCGCTGCGCTATCTTCAGGTTATCGACCCCACAGTCGCGACCGCGGCGGAAATGCTCTTCCCACAGTATGAATGGCACCCGACGCTAGCCGGGAAAAATACCAGTAGTGAACCTTTCGAGATAGAGAGCCTGACGCTGCAAACCACGCGCTACCTTCCTGTTACTGGGGAGGCTCGCTAATGTTCTGGATCGCTCTCATTGTTGCCACAATATTCTTTAGCTGGCGCAACTACAAAAAGAACAAACCGCTGGTTGCCGCCCGCATTGCCGAGGAGAAAGAAAAGGATCGCCTGAAGGACCTGCGTCGCGATACCCGACGGCGGCAGTGGGCACTGGCATTAGCCGACATCCTTGCCCGGCGCAACGGGCTGCCGACCAAAGGCGTTGATCTGGTCTTTAAACTTGACGATGACAAACGCCAGCATCTGGCGCAACAGCTGAAAAAAGAGCTGGGCCTGAAAGAAAACATTAATGAGGAGGCGTTGCGGCAAAAGGTCGAAGATATCTTGCGCCGCTGGCTGGCTGGCATCGGCAACTCACCGCGCACGTTTTACCACCACCTGGCGGTCCAGGGTCAGGTCCGCGACGCGCTGGCCTTCGACTGTATGCGCACCGCCTTTCTGACCCGCTGTATCGCCGGACTCGGCTGGTGCGACGAAAATCAGGCCTGGTTGGTGTTGTTGCTTAATGCCCAGCGCGCACAGGACTGTTTTGACTCATGGGAAGATTACGCCACCGCCTACGTTCGCGCTCGTCAGGTCTGGTTAACACTACATGATACTCCCGCGTCAATCTCAGGACGTGATTTACAGGAAGTTACTCATTATCTGAAAGACCCCTTCAGCCGCTGGCGACAGCTGCCGTGGAATAAATTCAAAATTTTCGAGCCAATTTAAAAGGACTACTTATGGAACAGGATGACCAACTCCTCAACGCCATGTTTGAGATGTGTAACCACAAAGATTCCCTCAATGATGGTCAACGCGAGTGGTATATCGCCGATATCCCCGGCCTGCTACGCGAAGCGCGCTATGACGAACTGGATACGCTTTACAACCAGGCGCTGACGGAGAGCTTTACCAGCCGCGAAGCGGAAAAGCGCTATTTCTTAGCCTGGAATCAAATGGACAACCATTTTTACGATATGGATGCGCTGGTTGAAGCCGGGCCGGAGGGCCTGGCGCTGATCAAAAACTGGCAGCGCGCCCGCCCCCGCGCCACTCACGCCTGGCTCGCCGAAGCGCAATACTGGAATCACCGTGCGTGGCTCTACCGCAGCTACGGCTGGGCAAAAGAAACCACCCGCGCGATGTGGATCTGCGCCGCCGCCTGCAACGAGCGAATGGTCATTGCCGCGCTGAATGCTATCGGCTGCGACCCGCGCCAGTGGATGGCGGCTTCCTTGACCAGCACCAACTCAAAGGTCTTCGGCCAGCCCGACTGGCTGGTTGAGTTCCTTCTGGGAGCGGAAGTCGGCGGACAGCCGCTGATGGAAGATCTTGCCGAATACCATCGCCATTCACCACAGGAAGTGGAAGCGTTGATGGCCCATTCCGGGCTGTCGTTTGCCGACGCGATATGCCCAATTCTACCGCGCCCGGCCGTACTGCCGGAGTGCGACGACGATGCGGGGCAAACATATTGGCTCACCGCCTGCCTGGCTATCTTCCCGACGGCATTCTACACGCTGGATGAATATATTCCGTTTCGTATGCCGCGCTGGGGAGGATCGCATGAGGAGATCCGCGAATTTCTGGAATCAAGCGTATGCGATCATCTTTCTGCCGCGGAGCGTGAGCATCTGGAGCTATTAATCTGGTGGGACGACCACCGCGATCTGCGCATCAAAGAGGTTGACTCCCCGGCAGAACAGGAACGTATTATCGCCAAAGCTGTAGAGATCGCGCAACGGGCGCATATCAAGGAATCTCGCCACAACGCACTGTCGTGGTTGCTGACTTGTTATAGCGATCTGGACGATAACGATGCGCTCTGGCGAACACTTCAACGTTCGATCATGGAAAAAATTAAGCTCAGCAATTACTTCACCGATGAAGCGATAAAGTTCGCTCTGCACGATTTTCCTGATACCTGGTGGATTTATAACTTTCTCTGCCAGAATGCACTGCAGACAGAATTCACCGTACCCAAAATCCGTCGCGGCTACTTCCAGTACGCTGGATTATTTGGTTTTGAAAAAGACGAGGCGCAAGGCATCGCCTGGCTCAATAGCGTAGCTGATATTCGATACAACTATAACTGGCGAGCGGCAATTAATAATTTTCGCTGGTTCCAGCTCCCGGAACATTTCGTACCACTGGCAGAACTGGGCGCGCAGAGAAATATTCCCGCTGCGCTAAACCTACTCGGCCTCGAACACAACAATAAAGAGAACAACGGCCTGCTGCCTTACGATCCTGCCATCGCGCTAGACTATTTTCAGCACGCTGCGGCGATCCTGCATGAAAAAATAAAACAACGGGACAGCGAACCGTATCCACTCATCATCAATGGAGGATATACCGAATATGAAAACGACCTACAGAATATTCATTTCAGTATCGGTATCTGCAACCAGCGCCTGAGCAAACAAGAATCCGATGCCGAAAAACGTTCCGCTTATGAAAAAGAACTGCTCGGCAATCTCTATCTGGCGCATCAGTTCGGTCATGAACAGGCATGGGGACTATTCCTGCTGAACATTTTCGAAGTGAAGGATATTACGCTGGCGCATGAACATCTGGAGCTGGTGCGCCAAGAGGCCAATAACGGTACATTGCAAGCAATGGTGACGCTATCGCGCCTGCACGGTAATAAACACGATCCAGTGCTGTTTAACATGAAGCTAAGCGCACGCTGGGCGCATTTCGCTTTCACGCTATACCCGGATAATGAAATAGTCATGGACTGTCTGGACCACCTCCATTTTTCCAGCTTCTGGAAACGCTTTCGTTTCGCCTGGTATACCGTCCGCATCCCGGATTCAGAGCTGCCGGGTCAAGTGAACTCGATGGTGTAATGGAATGATAATAAAAAGAAAATATTTACCTTTTTGCGCTCTGCTTCTGCTCTGCGCCGCCGCCAGAGCAGAAATCACCGAGCAGCAGATCGAGGCTGATTGTGCAAAAATCCCGGCTTGGGCCAATCAGGGCGAGCAGTTCTACAAAGCGAAAAACTACGCCAAAGCCCGCAACGCTTTTGAACAGCAGGCCGCGTGGAGCGAAAGCTGCACCCTTGACGACAGCGCCATCGCCACGGCTTACAACAACGTGGCGTTGACCTGGATGCGCGAAGGTCAATGGCGTAAAGCCCGCGCCTGGCTGATGATAAGACCGGACGATAGCAAGTCGATTTACAATCTGGGGCTTATTAAAGATAGGCTGGCGGCTCTGCCGCCTCCAGCTTCCGCTGCGGGTGAATATTGGAACTATTCCGGGCGCGCCTCCTGGAGCGTACTGACCATAAAAACGTTGCCCCAGCCATCGCGCTTTCAAGTTGATTTTCAGGGTTATTATTTCGGTATGATGGGGGTCTACGTTGGCCCCAATATTGGCGAATTTTCCGAATCGATATTGCTTGAAAATGGCAAAGGAGTCGTGGCGCTTCGGGAAGGAGACTATATCCGTTGTGATATTGCGCTGACGTTTTCTTCCGAAGCCATCGACGCCAGCACCGATACTCCCATGAACTGCGGTTTTGGTATGAACGTCAACGCTGATGGGCACTATCTGCGCGTTGATTAAGCCGGACGGTTTACTCCCCTCCCCCACAGCGCTACAATGCCCGCCCTTAATGTGGGGGCACTCCCCAACTCGCCGCACCGGGTGCGGCGAATCTGACCTGTCATCAGAACGAGAAAATCATGTTTAAACCGGAACTCCTTTCCCCGGCGGGAACGCTGAAAAATATGCGTTACGCTTTCGCTTACGGCGCAGATGCAGTTTATGCGGGCCAACCGCGTTACTCCTTGCGCGTACGCAATAACGAATTCAATCACGAAAACCTGCAGCTCGGCATCAACGAAGCCCATGCGCTGGGCAAAAAATTCTATGTGGTCGTCAACATTGCACCGCATAACGCCAAGCTGAAAACGTTTATTCGCGATCTGAAGCCGGTAGTGGAAATGGGTCCGGATGCGCTGATTATGTCAGACCCGGGTTTAATCATGCTGGTGCGGGAAAACTTCCCCGAGATGGCAATTCACCTGTCAGTACAGGCTAACGCCGTTAACTGGGCGACGGTCAAATTCTGGCAGCAAATGGGGCTCACCCGCGTGATCCTCTCCCGCGAACTGTCGCTAGATGAAATCGCCGAAATTCGCAGCCAGGTGCCGGAAATGGAAATCGAAATTTTCGTTCACGGTGCGCTGTGTATGGCCTACTCCGGCCGCTGCCTGCTCTCCGGCTATATCAACAAACGTGACCCTAACCAGGGCACCTGCACCAATGCCTGCCGTTGGGAATATAACGTTCAGGAAGGCAAAGAAGACGACGTTGGCAATATCGTGCATAAGCATGAGCCGATCCCGGTGCAGAACGTCGAACCGACGCTGGGTATTGGCGCACCGACCAACCAGGTCTTTATGATTGAAGAAGCTAAACGTCCGGGCGAGTACATGACCGCCTTTGAAGACGAGCACGGCACCTACATCATGAACTCAAAAGATCTGCGCGCGGTTGCCCACGTTGAGCGTCTGACCCAAATGGGCGTCCACTCGCTGAAAATCGAAGGACGCACCAAATCGCATTACTACTGTGCGCGTACCGCCCAGGTTTACCGCAAAGCCATTGACGATGCGGCGGCGGGCAAACCGTTCGATACCAATCTGCTGGAAACCCTGGAAAACCTCGCTCACCGTGGCTACACCGAAGGCTTCCTGCGTCGCCATACTCATGAAGATTACCAGAATTACGAATATGGCTACTCCATCTCCGAGCGCCAGCAGTTTGTCGGTGAATTTACCGGCGAGCGCAACGGCCAGCTCGCCGCAGTGGCGGTGAAGAATAAATTCTCCGTCGGCGACAGCCTTGAGCTGATGACCCCGCAGGGCAACGTCAACTTTACGCTTGAGCATATGGAAAACGGCAAGGGCGAAATCATGCCGGTCGCGCCGGGCGATGGTCACACAGTATGGTTGCCTGTTCCGGAAGATATGGTCCTGCAGTATGCACTGCTGATGCGCAATTTTGCTGGCCAGACGACCAGAAGTCCGCACAGTAACTAGTTATACCCGTCATACTTCAAGTTGCATGTGCGTTGGCCGCATTCGTTCGCCCCGGTCACTTGCCGCCTTCCTGCAACTCGAATTATTTAGGGTATAAATTGGGTTATTTTTTCGCGATGTAAAGATATTAGAAACGGATCACATACCGTTTCGTTCAAAGCAGATATCATCCATTTCGCTGAAAAACATAACCCATAAATGCTAGCTGTACCAGGAACCACCTCCTTAGCCTGCGTAATCTCCCTTACGCGGGCTTATTTTTTATTTATCTCCCCGGCCTTCGCTTCCTGCATGCGGTACACTTTATGCATTACTGTGCAATAAAGGTCCCCTTGATGATGTCAACATTTCCAGCCAGCTTACTGATCCTGAATGGCAAAGGTGCCAATGAACCGCAGCTGCGCGAAGCGGTTAAACTGTTGCGCGACGAAGGTATCGACATTCACGTCCGTGTCACCTGGGAAAAAGGTGATGCCGTGCGCTTTGTCGATGAAGCCCTCGAGCTGGGCATAGAGACGGTCATTGCTGGCGGTGGCGATGGCACCATCAACGAGGTCGCCACGGCATTGGTCGAGCGCGATGGCAAGATGGCGTTAGGGATTTTACCGTTGGGTACGGCGAACGACTTTGCCACCAGCGTCGGCATTCCTCAGGATCTGGCCAGCGCCCTGAAACTGGCGATTGTCGGGCGCGATGTGGCTATCGATATTGCGCGAGTCAACGACCAGAGCGGATTTATTAATATGGCTACCGGCGGTTTCGGCACTCGTATTACCACTGAAACGCCGGAGAAACTGAAAGCCGCCCTCGGTGGCGTCTCCTATCTGATCCACGGCCTGATGCGCATGGATACCCTTAAGCCAGACCGCTGTGAAATCCGCGGTGAGAATTTTCACTGGCAGGGTGACGCGCTGGTGATAGGTATCGGTAACGGACGTCAGGCCGGTGGCGGCCAGCAACTTTGCCCGGAGGCGTTAATCAACGACGGCCTGCTGCATCTGCGCATTTTTACCGGCGAAGAGCTGATCCCGGCGCTGTTCAGTACCCTGGCAAACCCGGAAACCTCGCCGAATATCATCGATGGCGTCTCCTCATGGTTTGAGATAACCGCCCCCCACGAGATGACATTTAACCTTGATGGCGAGCCGCTGAGCGGCAAAACCTTCCGCATGGAAATTTTGCCGGCAGCGCTACGCTGCCGACTGCCGCCCGATTGCGTGCTGTTACGTTAATTCAAGACTCGCATAGCAAAGAGGGTGCCCGGCTGGTATACAGCAGCCGGGTACGTTCGTTCAAGCGCTGGATATTCAGATAAAACGGCACCTGCGGCTGGATGAAGAAGGTCGGCAGAATGGATTTGATCTGCTCTTCTTCCTCAAGCTTACCGATACTGGCGGAGACCGTTTCGGAACGCAGGAAGTAGTGCTGACCATCTCGGGTAAAGCTAAACCAGATATTCTGATTGATAGTGAACGGCTTACCCTGCGGCGGCGTAATTTCACCACGGACGATCGCCAGACCGCGCTCATCATCAAATATGTAGCGTACAGAAATATCTCCCTGAAAACCCGAGTTAAATAAACTCAGCTCACCGCTACACTGGAAATGATCTCGTTGCCAATATTGCCAGGATTTTATTGCTAATGCCGTTAGTACACAGATAAAAATGATTACTATTAACCATTTAATTTCACCCCGGTGCATTCAGCATCTCCTTAATATAATAATTGGTGAGGCATTGATTATCACGCCATTGACTAAATTGCTGACGGCAGCTTATCACCGAGACGCGGGCCTGTCCGGGATAGAGTGTCAAATAGACCCAAGGGTATTTTTCACATTCAAATTCCTTTCGGTTAATGAATTGTTCATGTCGCTTGTGCTCAACCACATCGTTATTGGCAAAGAAGTGACATTGTTGCGAATATTTTACATTAATGGGCAAATAGTTTTGCAAATAAGATTTGAATTCAGCTTGCCAGGTAACAATCCCAACGACCAGACAGCTCAGTAATGCTGCGATGCCCCATAAGGCGGGACGCCGTAGCCGTAACTGCTTTTTTTCTGCAAACTTCGCAGCAGCGACCTCCTCTGCCACGGGCTCTACGATGGATTCTGTAATCGGCGCGGCATCGGACTCAGCCGGTTGGGATTCAATAACGGATAATGTTGCTTCCAGCCTGACGCCGACTCTGGGCACCGTCACAATAATTTCTTCGTCAACACCCAGTTCCTTAAAGGCTCGACGTAATAAAGAAATATTTTGATAAAAACCATTGCTGGTCACTTGTGAGCCATGCTTTATCCATACTTCCTGAAAAAAGGTTTCACGGGCAACCGTTGCGCCATGCTGCTGAATAAGGAGCATCAGGCAACGGCTAACGGGAATATTTAATGATACATTCTTCGTATCATCAGCAATAAGTGACAAAACGCTACGCTGAGGAATAAAATTAATTTTTCCGTTGATGGTATATATTTTTTCCATCCTGTTCCCTGAGTATTGTAACCATTTGGATGAGAGCGGCATGAAAACCAAGCTGTAATTGTGATAACTCGCCTTACGTAGACGACATCTTAGGATTATTCGCCAGCGAGTTTACTCTATTACGGAGAAGATCTGGAGATGCAACACACAGTTTTTCCTTACTATATAGAAGGATTAACTGAGTTTACATTGTTTGATATCTGGAAAACACGGCAGTAAACAGTGATTTATTTTATCTTTAATCATTCATATGAATTATAATTTCATATGAATTGGCTAGATGCAGTATATATTTCTGTTTTAGATCTAAGCACCATCTTTACACTAAAATACAACATTTATAGCTATAAATACATTTTCCTTCACTGCTTTATATAAAAAATAGCGCACCTCACGAGAGAATGCGCCGTATAGACTAGTACGCTGCCACTTCTCGTGCCATTTCACGCGTATATTGTTGGCTGGCATTGACCAACATCTGCGTATAGGCCGTTTGCGCCTCGCCATTCACCAGCGCATCCACGGTCAAAGTTTCGAGGATCTTACCGTACTGCATCACCGCGACCTTCTGGCATAAGTGGGCGATGACGCCCAGATCGTGGGTCACCATCAGGTAAGTCAGCTTAGCTTCTTTCTGCAATTCCGCCAGAAGATTGAGGATCTCCGCCTGCACTGACACATCCAACGCTGAGGTTGGCTCATCCAGCAGCAGCACCTGAGGTTCAAGAATTAGCGCTCTGGCAATCGCCACCCGCTGGCGCTGACCACCGGAGAGCTGGTGCGGATAACGTTCGCGAAAGGCGCGGTTCAGGCCGACCTTGTCCAGTAGCGTATTAATCCGCCGGTCGCGATCGTTAATGTTATGGATCTGCAGCGGTTCTTCCAGAATATCGCTGATGGTATGCCGCGGGTGCAGAGAGCCGTAGGGGTCCTGAAACACCATCTGCACCTGACGACAGCGTTCGCGGCTAATCTCATGCTCGAGCCGTTTCCCGTCAATGGTCAGCTCTCCCTGCCAATGGGTAAATAGCCCAGCAAGACACTTCAGTACCGTGGTTTTGCCGGAACCAGACTCCCCTACCAGACCGTAGATCTCACCAGGCTTCACGTGGAAATTGACGTCGTAAAGTACCTGATTGCGCTTCTCCCCTTCGCCAAACGCGAGGTTGAGGTTTTGTACTTCAATCATTCTGCGCTCCTTATTCCGTCAGCCAGCTGGCCTGGCGCTGTAATACCGGTAAAACCGGACGGCGATGCTGCATATCCGGCAGCGAGTTAATCAAGCCTTGGGTATAGGGATGACGGGCGTTATCGAGATCTTTAGCGGCAATGGACTCCACCACCCGCCCGGCGTACATCACCAGCACCCGGTCGCAGAAGCTACGCACCAGATTGATATCATGGCTGATGAAAATCAGCCCCAGACCGCGCGACTGAACCAGGTCATCCAGCAGGCCCAGCACCTGCAGGCGTACCGACACGTCCAGCGCCGAGGTCGGCTCATCGGCAATCACCAGCTCCGGGTCGGTGATCAGCATCATCGCAATCATGATACGCTGCCCCTGACCACCGGAAATCTCATGCGGATAGAGCTGATAAACGCGCTCCGGCTGGCGAATTCGCACCACCTCCAGCATCTCCAGCGCCTTTTCTTTAGCCTCATCTTTACGCCCCGGATGGTGCGTGAGCCAGGCCTCAGCTATCTGATTACCGACGCAAACCACCGGGTTCAGCGAGTATTTCGGGTCCTGCATAATCATTGAGATGCGTTTGCCGCGTACGCCGCGCATTTGCGCCTCGCTGAGATGCAGTAAATCAAGGTCACCAAACTGCATCCGACTGGCGGTGACGCGGGCCTTTTTCGGATGCAGCTGCAACAGCGCGCGCCCGACGGTGGATTTACCCGAGCCGGACTCGCCAACAATCGCCAGTTTTTCCTGCCCCAACTGGAAGGAGACGCCGCGCACGGCATGGGTCACCGCGCTACCGTTAACAAAGTCGACGCACAGGTCGCGCACGTCGAGCAGAGGAGCATTATTCGCTGCGAGGATCGAGGATGTCACGTAAGCCATCTCCTAAGAAGTTGAACGCTAAGCTGTTGATCAGAATCGCCAGCCCCGGAATCGTTACTACCCACCAGCACTCCATCATGTAGGTGCGCCCGCTGGAGATCATCGCCCCCCACTCCGGCTCCGGCGGCTGCGCGCCAAGGCCAAGAAAGCCCAGACCGGCGGCGGTCAGAATGATCCCCGCCATATTCATGGTGATACGGATAATGACCGAAGGCAGGCACAACGGGACAATATGCCGCCACAGTACGCGAGCCGGAGACGCGCCTTGCAAACGCACGGCGGAGATAAAATCAGCCTGACGCAGTGACAGCGTTTCAGCGCGTGCCAGACGAGCAATCGGTGGCCAGGCGGTCAGCGTAATGGCGATAACTACGTGCTCCAGCCCCGGGCCTAAGGCGGCGACGAACGCCAGTGCCAGCACCAGACTTGGGAAGGAAATGAAGATATCGGTGACGCGCATCAGCACCATATCCACCTTGCCGCCAAAATATCCGGCGCTGACGCCGAGCAGCAGCCCAAGCGGGCCGACGGTGACCGACACCAGCAGCACGATATACAGCGTGATACGCGAGCCGTACACCAGGCGGCTAAAAATATCGCGGCCAAACTCATCGGTACCAAACCAGTGCTGGGCGTTCGGTGCCACCAATGCGCTGTTCAGGTCCTGTACCAGCGGGTTATAAGGCGCGATCAGCGGCGCAAACACTGCCACGACGATCAACAGGAAGATAATCCCGCCGCCGATAGCCGTTAGCGGGTTGCGCGCCATTTTGCCGATAAATCCGGCAGCTCGTGTCGCCGCACGTTGCAGCCGCTGGCGGCCTTCGCCCGCCCCGCCCGAAAGCGACGTATCCAGAGAAACGGTCATGATTTTGTCCTCGGGTCAAAGAATTGATACAGCATGTCGGAGAGCAGGTTAAGCATCACGAAGATAACCCCCACCAGCAGCACGCAGCCCATTACCGCATTCATATCGCCCAGCAGCAGGCTGCCGGTCAGATAGGAGCCAAAGCCCGGCCAGGAGAAGACCGTTTCAATCAGTACTGCGCCTTCCAGCAGCGCGCCGTAGGCCAACGCTACTACAGTCAGCAGTTGTACCAGGATGTTACGAAACGCATGGTTCCAGATAACCTGACGTTCGGTCAGCCCCTTCACCCGCGCGGTAATAATGAACTCCTGCGACAGCTGGGCCAGCATAAAACTGCGGGTCATACGGCTGATATAAGCCAGCGAGTGAAAGCCTAGCAGCGAGGCCGGTAAAATCAGGTGGTTTATGGCATTCCAGAACACCTGGCTGTTACCTGCCAGCAGCGCATCGATGGTCATCAGGCCGGTGCGACGTGGCACAATACCGTCCAGACCAAGGTCTACCCGTCCAGCACCGCCAACCCAACCAAGCCAGGCGTAAAACACCAGCAGCCCCATCATCCCAACCCAGAAAATCGGCGTTGAATAGCCGGCAAGGCTGATAATACGCACCACATAATCGGAGAGGCTGTTACGCCGCGCCGCCGCCAGCACGCCCAGCGGAATACCAAGGCCTGCGCCGACGATAATCGCCATCGTCGCCAGCTCCATGGTGGCCGGGAAGACGCGAATAATGTCGTCTACCACCGGTTTCCCGGTCAGCAATGCATTGCCCAAATCGCCATGCAACAAGTTGACAAAATAGATGCCAAACTGGGTGACCAACGACTGGTCAAACCCCAGTTGCTGATAAACCTGCTGGTAAGTGCTCTGGTCGGCATCCGGCCCAACAATGGCCAGTACCGGGTCGATGGGCATCACGCGCCCAATGGTGAAGGTCAGCAGCAGCAGGCCGAACAGCGTAATCGCCACCTGCAGCAGTCGTTTTGATAAGCGCCGGGTGCGGGAGCCAGGCGCAAGGATTGCCGTACTCATCCTTTCTCTCCTTCGCGGGTTTTATAGACTTCACGTAGAAAAGTGGTGGCGGAGGGGTGCGGCTGATAATCCTGCACCTCGTTGCGTACCACGACGGAATCGACCATTTGCGACAGCGGAATTAACGCCGGGATCAGCTGGTCATAGCGTTGCTGAATCGCCTGATAGCTCGCTACCTGTTGCTGCGGGTTACGCTCCAGCAGAGCGTGGTCAATCATGGAGTTCAGCTGCGGGTCGTAAAAACCGGTACGCCAGCCCTGGAAGTTGGTCAGGCGAGCCTCAGCGCTATTATCCGGGTTATAGACCAGCGCACGCAGGCTGGAGTGCGGGTGAGGTTCCATTCCGCTCCCCCCGCGCCCGACTAGCAGGTCAAATTTACGTTCGCGCATCGCGCCGTAGATCTGATTGCCGGTGCCGGTGATGATTTTGGCGTTAATGCCCGCTTGCATCAGCGTCGACTGCACGGCAATGGCAATATTGAGGAACGGCTGATCGGAGAGCACCCGCAGCGTGGTATCAAATCCGTTGGGATAGCCTGCTTCCGCCAGCAGCTTTTTCGCCCGCGCCACGTCGAGCGTGTAGCCCGGGTCAGGCAGTGTGGACGGCATGCCGGCTTTGATCGGCCGCTGATGCAGCACGCCGTAGCCCGGCATCAGCGCTTTATTGATACCCTGGTAATCAATCAAATAGCGTACCGCTTCGCGCACTTTCGGATTGGCAAAATGATCTTCATTCATGCTCATAGCGACGTAGTACATGGTCCCACGCTGCACTGCATCGACGGTCAGTTGAGGGTCGCTGCGCAAGGCGTTGATATCGGAGACCGCCATGTTGTTAGCAATATCGAGATCGCCTTTCGCTACCATCAGACGCAGAGTTTGCGACTCCTGGAAGTGGCGCAGCACCACGCGGCTCATCTTCGCCTCACCGCGCCAGTAGTCAGGATTGCGCTTCATGCGCAGGACATCTTTCGCCTGCCAGGTTTCGAGGGTAAACGGCCCGGAACCGGCTTCATGAGTGGTGAGCCAGCGATTGCCCCAGTCCTTATCCTGCTCGTGGCTCTGCACCGTTTTACTGTCAAGCACGCCGAGGTTGCCCAGCGCCGCCAGCGAGTAAATCACCAGCTGCGGGTCGTTATCTTTCGGTAACACGATTTGTACCGTCACGTCGTCCGGGGCGCTCACCTGGTTATCAATATTTTTCTTACTGAAGCCGTAGGATTTCCACACCGATGCCTGGGCGAGGTTGAGATGCAAAATACGCCGCATTGACCACACCACATCGGCGGCGGTCAGCGGATTGCCAGAGTGAAATTTCACGTCGTCGCGCAAATGGAAAGTCAGGGTTTTACCATCCGGGCTGATATCCCAGGATTTCGCCAGCGCGGGCCTGACGTTGGTTAGCTGTTTAGGATCAAG
This sequence comes from Klebsiella sp., assembly GCF_027492335.1. Taxonomy (NCBI): domain Bacteria; kingdom Pseudomonadati; phylum Pseudomonadota; class Gammaproteobacteria; order Enterobacterales; family Enterobacteriaceae; genus Klebsiella; species Klebsiella sp. Next base: position 104,702 of record NZ_JAPUEW010000006.1, read on the forward strand.
CTCCACCAGCGAGTCATAGAGATTGACCACAATCCCGACCACTTCGTTACCGGTCATCGCTGCCGGGTCAAGGGTCAGAAGGTTGTTCATATTCATGCCGATGATCAGTTGGTCGGGCGGCGTTTTCGCTATTGCCGCCCCGCTCCCCATCGACACGGCGAGCGCGAGTAAGCACGCTCCCAGTAAAGAGGTTTTTTTCATATCTATCGCCTGTAGGGTACACGCCCGTCATCATTCGCGCCGCAACTACGTTGGCTTCATCTCCTCACCCCGGTCACTTACCTGATGTAAGCTCCCGGAGATTCGTTGATTTGCCGCCTTGCTGCAACACGACTGATTTAGGGCCTGGTTTATATTTTTTATCCGTTCGCCCAAACCCAATAAGCCTTAAGCCTTTGGAGTTTTTATTAATCAGTCGTGGCTAACGGTATTGGCTTCGATATACGCAAAATTAATGTCTTCGCCGAGACCTGGTCGTTGTGACAAATGCACTAATCCCTGGTCATCCATCGGGTCGACAATGCTGTTGAGATACGCGGCTGGCTCATCGTAATTGAGGAACGGGTGCAGCAGGCCGCGCTCGTACCAGCGGCAGTTGCGGATAGCCCCTACCACCGCGAGGCTCGCCGCGCCGTTGCCGTGGACTTCACAATCCATACCGAACGACTCCGCCAACGCAGCAACCTTCATGGTCGGCGTAATGCCGCCAACGCCGTTAGATCCGGCGCGCAGGATGTCGCAGGCTCCGGCTTTCACCCATTCGGCGCGCATATGATGCTTGCCGCCAAAGCTCTCCGGCCCGACGATGGGAATCGACAGGTTTTCCGCCAGCCATGCGTAAGAGGACATCGAATCCTCTTCCATCGGCTCTTCAAACCAGGCGAAATTCAGTTTTTCCAGCTCTTTACCGATCCACAGCGCTTCTGTCCGGCTGTACCAGTGATAGCCGTCAATCATCAGGTCGATATCCGGCCCCACCGCTTCACGCACCGCCGCACAGGCTTTGATATCCATCTTCGGATTTGGCGCGAAAGAGACTGGCGGCATCCAGGTATGCAGCTTGATGGCCTTGTAGCCACGGGCCACCAGCGTTTCAGCAAATGACGCATACTCATCCGGGGTCGACAGTCCGCCAGGCAGATCGTCGCCGCACATGGTGCTGCCATAGGCCGGAACCGTGTCGCGATAGCCACCGAGCAGCTTGTAAACCGGCATATTGAGCTTGCGACCAATTAGATCCCACAGCGCCTGCTCGACAAACGACAGCGCGCGTTCGGTCAACTGATGGGCGCTACCGCGCTGCCAGTGGTTAAGATCCTGCCAGATGCGTTCACGGTTGAACGGGTCCTGCCCCACCATCACCTTACGAAAGAAGGTATTCACCACAAACGGGCGCACTACTTCCGGCGGCGCAAAAGAAAAACCCTGGGTGCCATCATCGGCAGTAATGGTCAGCATCGCCATTTTTGCCATGCTTTCGGCTCCCGGATGGGAGTGCCCGGCGCTGTCGGAAACCCGACGAGTGGGATACTGGAAAACGGTGACATTTACAGATTCAATTTTCATTCTCAGTCCTTATCGCAGCCAAACCCGATCTATATACCCGTCATACTTCAAGTTGCTTGTGCGTTGGCTTTCCTCGCTCACCCCAGTCACTTACTGGAGTAAGCTCCCGGGGACTCACTGCGTCGCCGCCTTCCTGCAACTCGAATTATTTAGGGTATAGACGAAAATCGGCAAAGTGGTTTCACATTATTGAAAAAACGTTTCAATATATAATCTAAGCACAAATACGCAGCAGTGCCTCGGACAATCACCGCTAAGCAAGAGATTAAATTTGGGCATTGGCACGACAGGACGTGATTGTTTTCACAAAAGAAGAGCGAAATGTGAGGCCGATCGGCATGATGAAGAGAGGAGCGTGAGCGCAGAAAAAAGATTAACCGACCGGGTACATCCTGATACTTTCTGCGCTCACAAATTACTGACTTATACCGCCGCCTCTGGTTCTACAGAAAGAGCTTCCAGCAGTTCAGGTAACGCCCGATAGCGACCGGCGGCGGCCTGAAAACGACCATGCAGGCAATCTTCGGCGATAACGATAGTGGGGATATTTGCTGCCTGAGCGGCGCTAAAACCGTTAAAGCTATCTTCAATCACCAGGCATTGACTGGCGTTGAGGTTGAGCTTGCGCAGCGTTGACAAGTAAACCGCCGGATGAGGTTTGCCGCATTCCTCATCATCCGCGCTGGAAACCACGTCAAAATAGTGCCAAAGGGAGAGTTTGTGCAGTACTGCGGAAATAACCTGATGGGATGATGAGGTGGCGAGCGCAATGTGATAGCCAAGCTGGCGAAAATAGCTCAACGTTTCATGCACACCGTTCATCGGCTCACCTTCGGCGGCAATCAGGTCGGTAATTCGCTGCAATATGGCTGCTTCGAGCTGCTTTGGCGCAACGTCAAGCCGACAATGTCGGCACCAGGTGCGCGCAATGTCATCAAGGCGTTTACCTTTGGTCAGCGTTTCACACTCATCGATACTTACCGTTGCCCCCCACTGCGCCAGCGCTTCAATTTGCGCCTGTTGCCACAGGGTTTCGGAATCAATAATCACGCCATCCATGTCAAAAATAACTGCTTTAATACTCATTATCCACCTCATTAAGGCTGGCATGAATCATACATACCAGCCCAGCCACATCACCTTAAGAGAACTCAACCTGCTCGCTGGCGGGCGCTTCCTTGTGGGAAAATCCCGGTTGCTCGACGCGAATAAACGCACAAAGGAAAAAGGCCACCACGTACAGCGTGGTATAGGCGATGACCACCCCGATAGTGCTGAAGAACGGCAGCAGTATCACCGCAATCGCCGGTGCGAGAAAGTTCGACATCCCCGCAGACAGGTTATACACCGAAATCGCCGCACCTTTGTGCTTGGGCTCCAGCGCCGGGAATACGGCAGCCAGCGGAACGAAAGCGGCGACAAAGATCCCCAGGGCGATAGCCGGAATCATCGCCATAGCAAAGTTATGCCCGAAGTGCTGCGGAATGTAATAAAACGCCAAGCTGGAGAGCGCCATACCGACGCAGCCGAACCAGCGAACCACTTTCATCCAGCCCAGTTTTTCGCCCAAAATCCCCCACAGTACGTTGGAGAAAATGGTGGTGAAGAAGAAGACGGCCCACACCTGCAACCATTCAGAAGTGGTGAAACCCAGCTCATCGACAAACATCATCGGCATGATTACCGCAAAGCCAAACAATGACAGCGTATTGATGATACGCACCATGCTGGACAACATAATATTGCGGTTGGTATAGAGCAGCGTCGCCGCGCGTCCCAGCTCGGAAAACTTCTCACGAGTGGTCAAATTTTGCATATGGTGTGGAGTTTGAATATTGCGCAAAGAGACCAGCGCAATAATCCCACCGGTGACGCAGAAAGCCAGCGCCAGCCACAATGTCCCCAGCTCGCCGATATGCGGGATGGTAAAACTCGGAATATAGCTGCCGAAAACGCCGATACCGACAGAGTAAACTGCCCAGAACCAACCGATGGCCGAACTGGCGCTGTCGCTTTTGACGTTATGGATAATGGCGACGATAAACGAGTAGAGGAACAGCGGATACGCGAAGCCACGAATGCCGTAAAACAGCAGAATCAGCGGGTAGTTGGCGTGTCCAAGGCCGAAAACCAGGAACAGTACGTGGAATACGCACCACAGTACGAAGCCAATCATCATGGTTTTTAGCGGGGTGATAATTTCCGCTACGACGCCGGAAATCCACGCTGATAGCGCTGCGGCCAATCCATAAAGGGTAAAGGCAAATGAGGCCTGAGCCGGAGAGAATCCTAACTCTGTAATGTAATGCGACAGGAATGCCAGTTCGAAACCGTCACCGGTCATAAACACGGCGATGGCGATGTATCCCCAGAACAGGTTCAGGGGTAAACCGAGCCACTGTTTATTATTTACGGACATAATGACCTCGTTTTCAGGGTACAGGAGGCCTCTCCGGGGAGTTCACCGGAGGGCCATTTTTAGGGTATGTTTTTAAAATTAGTGCTGACGGAAGTTCAGGTCGTTTAAATACAGAGCGTTAAACTGCACGTAACGTTGCATCAGAGTTTGATGACGAACCGGGTCCGCCTGCCAGGTCTGCCAGACTTCTGGTTTTTCACACACGGCGGCGATGGGCTTCCCTGCCGCCAGGCAGGCCAGTCGTGCCGCGCCCAGTGCGCCGCCGGTCTCTCCGCCTTTGTGGGTCACCACCGGCATGTCGAGAATATCGGCCAGCAGTTGCGCCCAGAACGGGCTGCGGGCGCCACCGCCAACCAGCGAACATTGATCGATCTGCGTGCCGCTCTCTTTCAGCACCCGCAGGCCATCGTTAATGCCAAAACTCACCCCTTCGAGCACCGCGTAGCCAAGCTGGGCGCGCAGGCTGGAATGGGTCATTCCCCAGAACATACCGCGTGCTTCAGGGTCGTTATGCGGCGTGCGTTCTCCGGAGAGATAAGGCAAGAAGAACGGCGCATTGGCTTTCTCTTCGGCACTTAATTCGGCAATCTCCTCCAGCAACGCCACTTCCGTGGTGCCGGTCAGGCGACAGAACCACTGCAAACAGCTGGCAGCGCTGAGCATCACGCTCATCTGATGCCACAGATTCGGCAGAACGTGGCAGAACGCGTGCACCGCCGACTGCGGGGCCGGACGATAGGCGTCGGTCACCACAAACAGTACTCCGGATGTGCCGAGCGAAATAAACGCATCCCCCGGCGAGACCGCACCGACGCCAATGGCGCTCACCGCGTTATCACCGCCGCCACCGGCAACCACCACCGAAGCGTTCAGCCCCCAGCGTTCGGCTACCTGCGGATCGAGCGTGGCGGAAACCTCGCAGCCTTCAACCAACGACGGCATATGGCTGCGCGACAACCCGCATTTATCCAGCAACGAGTCGGACCAGTCGCGTTTCGCCACGTCCAGCCACAGCGTCCCGGCGGCATCCGACATATCGGAGACTTTCTTCCCGGTCATCTGGTAGCGCAGATAATCTTTCGGCAGCAGCACCGTGGCGGTCCGTTTAAAGTTTTGCGGTTCGTGACGGCGTACCCACAGCAGCTTCGGCGCGGTGAAGCCCGGCATTGCCAGATTCCCCGCCACCTGATGCAGCTCCGGCGCCATCTCTTCCAGCTCTGCGCACTCCTCAGCGCAGCGGGTGTCGTTCCACAGAATTGCCGGGCGAATCACCTCCCCTGCCGCATCCAGCAGCACTGCGCCGTGCATCTGCCCGGAAAGGCCAATGGCTTTGATTGCCGGCCAGTGCTGGGCGCATTTTTCCCGCAGCGTGGTCATCAGGTACTCCGTCACTTCCCACCAGGATTGCGGCGATTGTTCTGACCAGTGCGGATGGGGCCGCTGAATACTCAGCGGCGCGCTATGGCTGGCGATAACCTCATTGTTTTCATCAATGACCAGCGCTTTGACTTCCGATGTGCCGAGATCGATACCCAGATACATAGCCACCTCTTATTTAATCAGCGAGTAAACTGCGGCGACCTTCTCACGCATCAGCGCCAGGAAGTCAGCGTTATCGGCCAGTGCGCCAAACAGGGCTTTATCGCGGGCGTAAAGCGCTACCGGATCGCTCGCTTCAAACATTTCATGCACCGCCTGAGCGTCGAGGATGCCGTCCTGGTACTGATACGGCAGGGTTCCCTTGTGCCACTGCTCCATAAAGACGAAGAACAGAGCGGGCAGCATGGCGGTCGCTTCCGGGCGGACGCCGCGCTGGTAGCACTCCTGCAGAGTTGGTGCGATCATTGCCGGAATTTTCGAGAAGCCATCGGCAGCGACGCGCTGGTTAGTGTCCTGGATGTACGGGTTGGTAAAGCGCTTGAGCACCACATCGCGATAGGTCGGTAAATCAATGCCGTTATCGCCGAGACATGGGATCACATCTTCCGTGACGTAGCGATCAGCAATGGCATAGATAAAATCGGTCAGCGTGCTTTCATGAATATACTGCTGGCCGATTAACGTTCCTGCCCACGCAATGCAGCTATGTGAAGAGTTAAGAATGCGGATTTTCGCCTCTTCGTAAGGGATAACCGACTCAACCATCTCCACGTCAACCGCTTCCAGGTTCGGGCGTTCATCGCGGAAGTTGTTTTCCACCACCCACTGGATAAAGGTCTCACCCATTACCGGCGCTTTATCATCAATGCCGGTCTGCGCTTTGATGCGCGCAGGCAGATCCGCCGCCGGACGCGGAGTGATGCGGTCCACCATGGTGTTCGGGCAGGTAGTATTAGCGGCCATCCAGTCGATCACCGCCTGTTTGCCGGTGAGCTGCAGAAACTCAACCATACCATCGTGGAAACGCTCGCCGTTGTGGCGCACATTATCGCAGTTCAGCAGAGTGAGAGGTCCGGCGTTGTCCGCCATGCGTTTTTCCAGAATCCGCGCGATGGTGCCGTAAATGGTTTTGCAATCGCCCTTAAGGTCGGCGATTAAATCGGGGTTGTTGGTTTCCAGTTTATGGCTGGTGTTCAGGTAATACCCCCCTTCCGTCACGGTGAAGGCGATAACTTTAGTCTGCGGATTTGCCCCTTCGTTAATCAGCGGCTGCAACCCGGCCTGCCACGGCAACAGTTTTTGAATGGAGGTGATTTCTTCATATTCGCGCTCCCCTTCCGGGCTCACGGTTTCCAGCACGTAGCGCCCACCCTGCGCCGTCAGCGCCTGAACGACCTGCTCAGCATCGTTGCGAATATTCCCCGCCGCGATGTGCCAGCGCTTATCCCCGGAGGCAATCAGACGATGCAGATACCACGCCTGATGTGCGCGATGAAAAGAACCCAGACCAATGTGAAGCCATGTGAATTGATTGTTCATGTTCTGCTCTCCTTGAGTTGATGGGGTCACTGTAATTGATCATTTGACCCAAATAAGAGCTATAGATCACAAAAGAGCAATTACCCAATAAAACTACAAATGACCAAAAAAGAGCAAAAGCTTGCCAGTTATCCCGACCGCAGCCAGAATGCGGTTATTCGCCAGGCGAATTTTTCGCTGTGGCCAGAAACTTAGGGCAGGAAACCATGAGTAAAGAAGATGATATCCGGCTGGATCAGAAGGTCCGCGCCGCATGGATGTACTACATCGCCGGACAAAACCAGAGCGAAATCGCCAGTCAGCTTGGTACTTCAAGGCCAGTGGTGCAACGGCTGATTGCGGCGGCGAAAGAAGAAGGGATCGTATCGATTAGTTTGCACCATCCGGTAGCAAACTGCCTCGATTACGCGCAATTACTGCAGGAAAAGTACCAACTTATCGAATGCAATATCGTGCCCGCCTTTAGCGAAGAAAGTACGCTGGATAGCGTGTCATTTGGCTGCTACCAGCTGATGGCTCGCTATTTACAGGATGATAAAGAGAAAATCATTGGCCTGGGTTCCGGCCTGACCCTGAAAAAAACGCTACAGCGCATCGACTTCGATAGCTTAAATACCCGCTGCGTCGCGCTCATCAGCGCCATGGACGCCGATGGTCAATGTAACTATTACGATGACGTCCCTCTGCTGCTGACCAGCAAAATTAAGGCGAAGTACTATCAGTGGCCCGCGCCGCGCTATGCGCAGACCCAGGAGGAGTACGATATGTGGTGCACCAGCCGACTGTTCCGCAGCGTTTGTGACGTCGCCCGCCAGGCGGACGTTATTTTTGTGGGGATTGGACCATTAGGTACGCAAAGCCCGATATTTAAAGATGGCTTTATCAATCAGGCGCAGATGGATGAGGTGACCGCGCAAGGCGGGATCGGCGAGATCATGGGGCGCTTTATCGATGCCGAAGGCGGTGTGGTCGACAGCGAAATCAACAGAATGATCACCAGCTACGATATCCGCCAGAACCAGTGTCCACGTATCGCGGTGGCGTGTGGCGAATACAAACGCCCGGCTATCCTGGCGGCGCTTAAGGGCGGCTGGATCAACGGCCTGGTGACCGATGAACACACCGCCCGCTGGCTGCTGACGCGCTAACGTTAACAGCCGAATCAGCAACTGCTCATCAACAGCGGCGGGATCTCAATCCGCTGCTGGTTGGTATCGCCAGAATCGATAATGCTAAATACCGCCTCCAGCATCGCCGGTACGTCCTGCTGCACCATATCAATATCGTGTCCCAGCAGATAAACAAACGGGTCCCAGTCAAAGCAGCCCATTGGCGGCTGACCGCTACCGGTAAGTCCCGCCTGCGACAGCCATCGCACCACCCCTTCCAGCGAAATAGTCGAATTGACGAACAGCCCCTGCAAAGGAATATCAGTCGAGCCAAACCGCTCTTGCAGGCAGGCCTCGACTTTTCCCTTTGAATAACCGGGGGCCAGAATATTCGCCTGCGGCACGTTCAGCCCCAGCTCGCGGTGCGCATCGTGAAAACCGCGTAAACGCTCGCTGGTGTTATGGTCGCTACTACGCCCACCGATAAAGGTCAGCGGCGCCAGCTCCCCCCGCCGGCGGGCGCTGTTAGCCAGGATCTTGTGGGTCAGCGCTTTCGCGCCACCGTAGTTATCCGAAATCACCGAGGGCGCGATAGACCCAGGCAGGTCAAGGTTGACGGTTGGCACCCCCGCCTGCTGACATAAAGCGGTAATTTTGTCCGGGTTGGTCGCCCCGGTCGCTACCACCCAATCCACCTGCCAGGAGAGCATCGCTTTTACCGCTTCAATTTCCAGTTCCGGGCTACGACGGGTGCAGGTAATAATCGGCAGCAGGCCGCGCTCGCGGGCCATCTCTTCAAAAAGCTCGGCGACCGACCCGAAATAGCGGTTATCGTATTTGGGGATAATCATGCCGATGACGTGCGATTTTTTACTGCGCAGCATGCTGGCCTGGCGGTTAATTGCATAGCCCTGCTCTTCGGCAATCCGCGTTACCTTTTCGGCAAGCTTTGCGCTGATGCGGCGCTTTTTCCAGTTACCGTTAAGGATGGCGCTTACCGCGCTCGCCGACACGCCGGATAGCTCCGCCAGGTCGTAAATCGTGATTTTCTTCATTTTCCCAACTTGCGTCACAAATTCATTTCGCCGTTAATTTCCCCACTTGCTCAATCGATGAAGCTAGCGCAACATGAGCTTCATCGATTGAGCTTCCATTTCACTCCACGAAGTATTAGCGCATTCAGCGTTAATATTCCAGCAAATATGAAAAAATGGTGCTTATATTCAATAACTTAAAATATTTAATTCAAAGCATCGAACGCGATGCCCTCGCGTCCGATAGTTCCAACCAGACTCTGTCGAGGATTATAAAATGAACCACTCTGTCTCCTCTATGAATACTTCCCTCAACGGTAAAGTTGCCGCCATCACCGGCGCGGCATCAGGTATCGGCCTCGAATGCGCTAAAACCCTGCTGGGGGCTGGCGCAAAGGTCGTGCTTATCGACCGTGAAGGTGAAAAGCTCAATAAAATTATCGCCGAGCTGGGCGAAAACGCCTTCGCCCTACAGGTTGATCTGATGCAAGCGGACCAGGTCGATAATATCCTGCAAGGTATTTTAAAGCTGACCGGGCGTCTCGATATTTTCCATGCTAACGCCGGAGCCTACATCGGCGGGCCGGTTGCGGAAGGCGACCCGGACGTGTGGGATCGCGTACTGCACCTCAACACCAATGCCGCTTTCCGCTGCGTGCGTAGCGTCCTCCCGCATCTGATTGCGCAAAAATCCGGGGATATTATTTTCACCAGCTCTATTGCTGGCGTGGTGCCGGTTATCTGGGAACCTATCTATACCGCGTCGAAATTTGCCGTCCAGGCGTTTGTCCACACCACCCGTCGCCAGGTTTCCCAGTACGGCGTCCGCGTGGGTGCCGTGCTGCCAGGACCGGTGGTAACCGCACTGCTGGACGACTGGCCAAAAGCCAAAATGGACGAAGCGCTGGCCAACGGCAGCCTGATGCAGCCGATCGAAGTGGCCGAGTCGGTGCTGTTTATGGTGACCCGCTCGAAAAACGTTACCGTTCGCGACATTGTTATCCTGCCTAACAGCGTGGATCTCTAACCGTCAACCAGACTGCTGAAGAGGATTTTATGCAAAGCAATACTCAAAACATTATTGGCGTGGATGTCGGTTCGGGCAGCGTTCGCGCGGGCGTATTCAATCTGCAGGGCGAACTTCTCGCCCACGCCACCCGAGAAATCACCCTGTTCCGCAGCGCCGGAAGCGTGGTTGAACAGTCAAGCCGCGAGATCTGGCAGGCGGTGTGCTACTGCATTAAAACAGCGGTAACCAGCGCCGGTGTAGCACCGTCGTCGATTGCCGGTATCGGCTTCGATGCCACCTGCTCGCTAGTGGTGATTGGTGAAAATAACGCACCGCTGGCGGTTGGCCCTTCGGAAGATCCTGACCGCAATATTATTGTCTGGATGGATCACCGCGCCACCGGGCAAGCAGAAAAAATTAACGCTACGGGCCACGCGGTGCTGCAATACGTCGGTGGTAAAATCTCGCCGGAGATGGAAACGCCGAAAATTTTGTGGCTGAAGGAGAACCGTCCAAAAATCTATCAACAGGCGCGCCACTTCTTCGACCTCGCTGATTATCTCACCTGGCGCTCAACGGGCGATTTGGCCCGCTCGGTGTGTACCGTGACCTGTAAATGGACCTATCTTGCGCATGAAAAACGCTGGGATGCCGGGTACTTCCGCCAGATTGGCCTTGAAGAACTGGCGGATGAAGATTTTGTTCGTATCGGCCAGCGTATCGTCGATCCGGGAACGCCCTGCGAGGGCGGTCTGTGCGCAACAGCGGCAGATGAGATGGGCCTGCCCGTCGGCACGCCGGTGGCGGTCGGCATGATTGACGCCCATGCGGGCGGGATTGGTACCGTTGGTGTGCTTAACGGCGCGGTCAACAATATGGCCTACGTGTTCGGCACGTCCTCCTGCACCATGACCACCACCCAGGATGCCGTCTTTGTGCCCGGCGTTTGGGGGCCTTACTATTCCGCCATGGTGCCAGGGTTCTGGCTTAGCGAAGGTGGCCAGAGCGCAGCGGGTGCGGCTATCGACCAGTTATTGAGCTTCCATCCCGCCGCGGCAGAGGCTAAAGCGCTGGCAAAAGAAGCCGGTGTTCCGCTACCGGTGTATCTTGCCGACAAGGTGCTGGCGCAGGTGGATAATCCTTCCGAAGCAGTCAAGCTCGCTGCCGGTCTGCACGTGGTACCGGAGTTTTTAGGCAACCGCGCGCCGCTGGCGGACCCGAACGCGAAAGCGATTATCGCCGGACTGGGCATGGAGCGGGATCTGGAAAACCTGATTGCGCTGTACGTCGCGGGATTGTGCGGTATCGGCTACGGTCTGCGGCAGATTATCGATGCGCAGAAAAATTGCGGGATTGATAGCGAAAATATCGTCATCAGCGGCGGGGCAGGTCAACATCCGTTAGTTCGCCAGCTGCTGGCAGATGCTTGCGGCATTAACGTGGTCAGTACCGAGTCCAGCGAACCGGTGCTGTTAGGTTCGGCAATTCTCGGTGCCGTAGCGGGTAACATTGCCTCTTCGCTGCCGGAAGCGATGAAGCAGTTTACCCGTGTAGATAAAACTTACCGCTGCGAAGAGCAATTTAGCGCCGATCATCAGCGTCGTTACGAAGCGTACAAAACGCTCCAGCACACGGCACGACTAATTCGCGAATAAGCAGGATCCCGGAGGCGGCGCTCGGCGCGCCTGTCCGGGCTACCCTTCCCGTAGCCCGGACAGATGCGCAGCATCGCCTCCGGGAAACAACACGCAACGCAGCTTCAGGTGCCGTCGGTACTTATCAGGCGATAGTGACTTTGCTATCCAGATAAACATCCTGCACGGCATTAATCAGCTTCACGCCGTCAGCCATCGATTTCTTAAATGCCTTACGGCCCAGGATCAGCCCCATGCCGCCCGCGCGTTTATTGATAACCGCCGTACGTACAGCATCGGACAGATCGGTTTCACCGCCCGCCGCGCCGCCGGAGTTAATCAGCCCGGCACGACCCATATAGCAGTTCGCCAGCTGATAGCGCACCAGATCAATCGGGTTCTCGGTGGTTAATTTGCTGTAAACCCGGTCATCGGTATAGCCGAAGTTCACCGCTTTATAGCCGCCGTTATTCTCCGCCATTTTCTGCTTCACAATATCCGCGCCGATAGTGGCTGCCAGATGGTTGGCCTGGCCGGTTAAGTCGGCGGAAACGTGATAATCGACGCCATCTTTCTTGAATGCCGGGTTACGCAGATAGGCCCACAGCACGGTCACCAGGCCCAGTTCATGCGCGCGCTCAAAGGCCACAGAAATTTCCTCAAGCTGACGGCGAGACTGTTCAGAACCGAAATAGATAGTCGCCCCTACCGCCACGGCTCCCATATTGAACGCCTGTTCAACGCTGGCGTACAGCGTCTGGTCGTATTCGGTCGGGTAGCTTAGCGTTTCGTTATGGTTCAGTTTGACCAGGAAGGGGATGCGGTGCGCATAGCGGCGCGACACCGAGGCCAGCACGCCATAGGTGGAGGCCACGCAGTTGCAACCGGCTTCAATAGCCAGTTCGACGATATTTTTCGGATCAAAGTACAGCGGGTTAGCGGCAAAAGAAGCGCCAGCAGAATGCTCTACACCCTGATCAACCGGCAGGATAGACAGATACCCGGTTCCCGCCAGGCGTCCGGTGTTATAGAGGGTTTGCATATTACGCAGCACCGCCGGCGGACGATTGTTATCAACCATCACCCGATCGACATAGTCCGAGCCCGGCAAATAGAGCTGGTCGGCTGGAATAGTCATACAACGGTGCTGTAAAAGCGTGTCGGCATCTTTGCCAAGCAACTGCGTAATATCGGTCATAGCGATCTCCCGTAAGTGCCGGTCGAAACCGGCATGCATTTTCCCAACCCAATTATTTTGGGCAGGTTAAGCCTGGTACCGACTCAGCATATTTTCCAGCCGGGAGCGTATTTTTTCAGCACAGTCTGCTGGCACGTTGTCGTGCCGTTTACCACCAGGCGTGGAAATGATGTACCGGGCCGATCCCGTGCCCGACCTCCAGCGAATCCGCCTGCGCCAGCGCCGCAGAGAGCCAGCCCTTAGCCTCCGCTACGGTCTGCCCCCAATCATCGTAACGCGGACGTAACGCCGCCAGCGCCGCAGAGAGCGTACAGCCGGTGCCGTGCGTATTTTTGGTCTGCACTCTTGGCGCGGTAAAGCGCTGCTCGCCCTCGCGGGTAAACAGCCAGTCCGGGCTTTCGGCGTCATCCAGATGACCACCCTTCATTAATACCGCGCCGCAGCCCATTCCCAACAGCGCTCTGCCCTGCTCCAGCATCTCTTTTTCCGTTTTGGCATGCGGCGCATCCAGCAGCGCCGCCGCTTCCGGCAGGTTTGGAGTGATTAGCGACACCTGCGGCAGCAGGCGCTGACGCAGCGTTTGCACTGCGCTGAGCGAGAGCAACGGATCGCCGCTTTTCGCCAGCATCACGGTATCCAGCACCACGTTTTTAATCTGGTACCGCGCCAGTCGCTCTGCCACCGCTTCGACGATATCCGTTTCCGCCAGCATGCCAATTTTAGTGGTATCGATTCGCACATCGCTGAACACTGAATCCAGCTGCGCGGCGACAAAATCAGGTTCAATACGGTACACCGACTGCACGCCTCGGGTGTTTTGCGCCACCAATGCGGTGATGACCGAGCAGCCGTAAGCGCCCAGCGCTGAGAAGGTTTTGAGATCCGCCTGGATCCCCGCGCCGCCGCTCGGGTCGGTTCCGGCGATGGTTAACGCATTGATTCGTTTCACAGGCCACCCTCCGCGTACAGCGCATCGAGAAACGCCGGAGTAAAGCTGCCAGGGCCGCCCTGCTGCGCCGCTTTTCCACCCGCCAGTTTCATCAGGCCGCAGGCGGCGGCGACGTTTTCCAGACGGTCACCGGGCATCGCCGTGCTGGCGGCAACCACCGCCGACAGCGCGCAGCCGGTGCCAACCACCCGGGTCATCAGCGGATCGCCGCCGGTCACCATACGCGTACGCTGACCATCAGTGATGTAGTCCACTTCTCCGGTGACCGCGACCACAGTGTTTAGTTGGCGAGCCAACGCTTGTGCCGCAGGCAGCGCGGCAGCAGCGGTATCAGTGGTATCAACGCCGCGCCCACCACCGCTCATCCCAGCAAGGGCCATAATTTCCGAGGCATTACCGCGAATGGCAGCAGGCTGTAGTGCCAGAAGCTCCCGACAAAATTCAGTGCGCAGAGTCAACGCGCCGACCGCCACCGGGTCCAGCACCCACGGTTTTCCCGCCTGCTTTGCGCTATGCGCCGCCGCACGCATCGCCGTCGCGCGCTCAACGGTCAGCGTGCCGACGTTAATCAGCAGCGTGTCGGCAATGGCGGCAAACTGACTGGCTTCATCGGGGTCGATAACCATCGCTGGTGATGCGCCAATCGACAGCAGCACGTTGGCGGTAAAGGTCTGCACCACATCGTTAGTCATGCAGTGAACAAGGGGGGAATGGCGGCGAAAAAGATGCCGCAGATGGGCAATATGCGCGGGGTTTAGCAGGTCAGACATCGTTTGCTCCCGCCAGGCGATGAAGAAGCGACGACCCTGCGGTCTCTGACTTCCCTACGCTGGCATTATCCAGATCAGGTGGTACGGGTTTTTCTCAGCCTTCACAAGGAAGGGCACCCCGAGTCATTGAGAGATAAAACGTTCTCAGCGGGCAGGTTACGGGAAGTCACCGGACAACGCAAGCCAGCCAGGAAGAGATGAATGGCGCAATAACGCCCTGACGACACGGCGCCTTGTTTGATTTGCGGCTTATCCCCACTCGCGTGGGGAACGTCATCCCAGCGTTTGCAGCTCGGGCGCGAGCTGCGGTTTATCCCCGCTGACGCGGGGAACACTCAATAACACCATCTGTTAACTGATTATTGGTCGGTTTATCCCCGCTGACGCGGGGAACACGTTATCCTCAATTCTGCAAATACGTATAGGCGCCGGTTTATCCCCGCTGACGCGGGGAACACATTAATTGATTCCGTTAGCCGTTCTGATGGCTCGGTTTATCCCCGCTGACGCGGGGAACACTCTAAATATATCTTATTGTTTTATAATAAATTTATTCACACAAAACAATCTACCGACATTTTTGCAACAAATTGATTTTATTAAAGAAAGATAACCCTTTGATTTTAATAGATACGATAAAGTATTTCGTTAGCTCTCTCGCATTTCACCAAAATGAACTGCGGTCATGGCATTCTACAGATTCACTTCCCGCAGTGAACTTAGCAGTAAAGCAAAACATGCTTCAATCAGCGGCG
>NZ_JAPUEW010000007.1:0-27748 GCF_027492335.1 Klebsiella sp.
TGTTTGTGTGAAGTGATTCACATCTGCCGTGTCAGTGGGAGCGCATTATAGGGAGCTCCCCGGATATAGCAACCCTTAAAATACAAAAAACTTATCAAGCGTTCATAATTTGAACTTTCAGAGTGAAGCTCTATCGATAAAAACAAACAAAACCCAGGCACCATGCGGTCTGGAGAGATCCATTATCAAACATGAATTTTCGCGAAAAATAACGCTACTCTCGTTATCTCCCTCCAGACCTCCCTTTTCTTTTTTTATGTCGTTACCTCAAGTGATGAATTAAGCAACACCCTTGACCCATGACAAGGCAGCGCGAGGTCGCGGCTTTCTATAATCAGGCCCGTTTCTTCTTATTGGTGTGAACCTATGGCTTATCAACTCAACATTAACTGGCCCGAGTTTTTAGAAAAGTACTGGCAAAAGCAGCCGGTAGTATTAAAGAAGGCTTTTGCGGACTTCATCGATCCGATTACGCCAGATGAGCTGGCAGGGTTGGCCATGGAGCCGGAAGTCGATAGCCGACTGGTGAGCCTGACGAACGGGCAATGGCAGGCCAGCAACGGTCCATTTGAACATTTTGATGGTCTTGGCGAAACGGGCTGGTCATTGCTGGCACAGGCCGTAAACCACTGGCACATGCCTGCTGCTGAACTGGTTCGTCCTTTCCGCGTGCTGCCGGATTGGCGCTTAGACGATCTTATGATCTCTTTTTCCGTACCGGGCGGCGGCGTTGGCCCGCATATCGACCAGTACGATGTCTTTATTATTCAGGGTATGGGTAGCCGACGCTGGCGCGTGGGCGACAAACTGCCAATGCGTCAGTTCTGTCCGCATCCCGCGTTACTGCATGTTGATCCGTTCGCACCGATTATTGATGAAGATCTGGAGCCTGGCGATATTCTGTATATTCCACCGGGATTCCCGCACGATGGCATTACCCATGAAACGGCGCTGAACTACTCCGTCGGCTTTCGTGGCCCTAATGGCCGCGATCTGATCAGCAGCTTTGCCGATTACGCGCTTGAGAACGATCTTGGCGGCGAGCACTACAGCGATCCTGATTTAACTTGCCGCGAACATCCGGGCCGGGTAGAAGAATATGAACTGGAACGTCTGCGCGGCATGATGATCGAGATGATTAGCCAGCCGGAGGACTTCAGGCAGTGGTTTGGGCGCTTTGCCACCACACCGCGTCACGAACTGGATATTGCACCAGCTGAACCGCCTTTTGAAGAAGAAGAGATTGCTGATGCCCTGACGGGTGGTGAAATGCTCACTCGCCTGAGCGGCCTGCGCGTATTGCACATCGGCGATAGCTTCTTTGTGAATAGTGAACAACTGGAGCCTACAGAACCCAATGCCCTGGACGCGCTTTGCCGCTATACCCTTTTGGGCAAAGATGAACTGGGTGAGGATGCGCTGCGCAATCCGGCCTTTATTGCCGAGCTGACCCGTTTAATTAACCAGGGCTACTGGTTCTTCGACGAATAGCATTTCAACATCAGTTCATATATATACCCTAAATAATTCGGGTTGCGGGAAGGCGGCAAGTAAGTGAATCCCCGGGAGCTTACTTAAGTAAGTGACTGGGGTGAGCGAACGTAGCCAACGCACATGCAACTTGAAGTATGACGGGTATAGAAGGCGCGGATAACGCGCCTTCTGCTTTTATATCGCTATAGCATCATTTTCCGAGCAAAGTCTCGTACTGCCCCTGGAATTGCGGCGCGTTCCATGAACCATCAAACAAGGTGTAAGTGATATATCCTTTATTCAACCAGCCCGAGTCATTATCCCCTTCAGCGGGTTTCATCGCTTCCGGGTTCATCGTCTGTTTTGCCGTTCCGTCCGCCAGCAGTTCATAGCCAATCTGCGGCGCGGGGTATTGTTCATTCTCAATATAATAAACGCCTTTGATTTCAGCCGACGGCAGCGGCGGATAGTTGATACTCAACCCCGATCCCTGCGGCAAAATTGGACTACCCGGTTTATGAGCGGCATTAAGTTTATCCACCAGCGTAACGACATAATCCACCGAGTCAGGCCAATATTTATGAGTACTCGGCCACTTGTTTTTCATCTCTTCTTCTGTGAAACGATAGCCGATGCTGGCGGCAATCGCCGGGAAACCGTAGCGCAAGGCGCGGACCGCCGCGCTCACAGTACCGGAGTTAACCTGTGCCATGCCGGTATTAGGACCATCATTGACACCCGAAATCACCAGATCCGGCGGCGCATCTTTCAGCACGCCCCACAGGCCAAAATCCAGCGCATCAGCGGGTGTTCCGGGGAAGCAGTAGCGCTTGTCAGCAGCTTTTTTAACGTCAAAAACTTTCCCCGTCTTAAAGGTGATTGCCGAACCGATACCGCTCTGGTTGGTTGCCGGGGCCACCATCCAGACGTCATACCCTTTTGCCGCCAGTTTTTCCTGCAACGAAGTGGTGCCAACAGACTGACAACCATCGTCATTAACCAGCAGTATTTTCAGCGGTTTTTCAGCAGCCTGAACTGAGGCGGCGGATAGCGCCAGAATGGCGGCAGTCAGAATTTTCGTTCTCATCTTCATTCCTTATTGGGTAGCAGAGATATTTCTTAGGCGCAAAAAAAAACCTAAGCCCCCTGCCGCAAGCCAAATTGGCGTACAGGGGGCTTAGGTTTTGCCTGTGGTCAGTAACAATCCCAAAGTGAAGGAAAAATAACGCCTGATGAGTGAAGAGTCCAGCGTATGACGCTTTATTTTGTGACAGACTTCAAGCACTGAATGTTATTTCAATAAAAAACCACCAATTAATCCGAAATTTAATCATGAGAAACTTCTCAATCACAAAATCAACTCCATGAAGATGATCACATTTATTGACATCAATAATCACAAGGGATGTTTTTTAGAATATTTGGTGATACCGTAGTCGATGTTGGATTGTTACTGTTAAAGAACAGGCGAAACCTACGTCAGAAAGTTCGAGCAAGCATGATGTTATTTATGCTTCGTATCGGATATCTGAGGTAGGTTTTTTTTTGCTTATAAAAAGACCATGCAGATGGAGAATAATATGAAGAAGTGGCTAATTGCATTAATGATGACGGCAGGTGCGGCAACCTGCTCCGCCGCAGAGGTCAAAAATGATGATGGCGTAAATATCTATTTTGCCCGCCATGGCAAGACGCTGTTGAATACTTTCGATCGCGTTCAGGGTTGGGTAGATTCACCGCTCACCGAAGACGGTATCCGCGTCGCACGCTATCTTGGCGAGGGGTTAAAAGACATTCCGTTTGATAGCTTCTATTCCAGCGATGCCGGACGCCAGCGGGAGACCATGCAGGTAATCCTTAAGCAAGCCGGAGTGAGTAATTACCAACTTACTGAACTAAGCGGCCTGCGCGAAGCGTTCTTCGGCGGTTTCGAAGGTGGCTATAACAAAGATATGGCCGACGCAGGGGCAAAACAGTTGGGTCTTAAAGATGGCGCCGCGCTTTTCAGCCAAATGAAGTCCGGCACTCTATCTGTTGATACCAACCAGAATGCACTAGCGGCTGCCGACTCTAAAGGGATGGCGGAAAATTATCAGCAGGTCAAAACGCGTACACAAGCAGCCCTGCATACAATCGTTGAAAACGCGCAGGCCCGCGGCGATAAAAACGTGCTGGCGATTTCATCCGGCACTGCAATGCAGATAATGATTTCAGATTTAACGGACGATAGCGCGAAAAACAAACCACTCGCCAATGCTGCCGTGGTTAAAATTGTTTATAAAGACGGAAAATATACCGTTCCTGAAATCGGCACCATGAAATATGTCGAAGCCGGAAAACAATCTCTCGATAAAAAATAAAACCAGCATTTAGTTATTCATTACTGCAGGCTGCAGGCGAAATTGTCTCGCCCGGATCGCTGCGTCCCTACTCTGGGGTTTATTATGAAAATCAATACAATTACAGTCGCCATTATGATGCTGGCTATTCCCACCAGCGTCTGGTCCTCCACGACCAAAAACAGCATTCAAGAATGCGATATGGTTAATACCGTGCTCGACGACCCGTTATTTAGCCAGTCGCACATGTCCTTATCTTTTAAAAACTACTGGAAATATCTCAAGGAAGAAGAAACCGAGCCGAAAAAGGTCCATAACGCCTGGGGTCAGGGCGTCGCAGTGGATTACCAGTCAGGTTATTTTGCCGATATTATCGGTTTTGATGCCACCTACTACGGGGCGATGAAACTCGGTGCCAGCGATTACTTTAACTCCCGTGGCGTACTCTACAATGACGGCAGCGGTAATAAAAAAAGCAACGCCGAAGGTTTTTCAAAAATTGGCCAACGCAACGTCAAGCTGCAATACCGCCTTGAGGATATCAACCTGAATGCCCGCTGGGGCTGGCAGACGATGAAAAACTACGGCGTCATCTCCAATTCCACCCGCCTCTCACCGACGACCTATTTAGGCTGGACCGGCGCGGTGAACTATGGTCCGTTTACGCTACGCGGTGCGTACATCGAAAGCTCGATGGATCGCAACTCGCCGGATAAAAAACGCTTTCAGACCAACAGCGGACAATATATTAACCACATCGCCAGCGGCGACATTCTGTGGCAAAGCGAGCTCTTGAACATGCAGTACGCCTATGGTGAAAGCGATAACTATCTGCGCCGCCATATCCTGTTCACTAATCTTAAGCCAATGAAAGCACTGAATATTGGTACCCAGGTGTACGCCACCCATGCGCTGGATGAGTACAAAAACATGCCGGCCAATAAGCGTGATTTTGACGACGACGCCTGGCATATCGCTATGGACGTTAAGTGGCAGGCCGACAACTGGAGCACCAAATGGGGTCTTGGCTATACCGATGCCAATAAGGCTAATGAAGTGGGATTCTATCCACGTCACATGAGCAAAAACTCGCGCGGCACCTTTACCTCAATGGCCTATGCAGGTAATGACTATATGCGCGACGGCGAACTGGTGCTCTCCAATATGTCGGATTACAACCTGACGCCAGAGCTGGCTATCGGCCTGGCCGGTAACATTGCCCAGTTTAACTACCGTGGCAACCATGTTCGTACTGGCGAAATCAACGCCTTTAGCCGCTGGGTGCCAACGCATCCGAGGCTGAAAAACCTCACCGTCTGGGCGATGTTCGGACCGGGCTGGTCTTATAAAATGAATGGCAAAACCCCGGTGCTGACCGACGGCCATTACAGCCGGGCCAACTCGCTCTCCTCGGAAGTCATTATCGAATATAAGTTTAATCTGTTCTGATATGCTCGCCCCGCCGCCATTGGCGGGGCAAACCTTCACAAATTACTTCTTCACATCATTGAGTTCATCGTTATAGCTTTCCCGCGTCACGCATACGCAGAGGATAGTAATCAGCGCCATACAGGCAAGGAACAGCGAGATAGGCCACGACTCGCCGCCGGACCACACCAGCAGCAAAGTGCCGATCATCGGCGTTAAGCCGCCAACGATATTCGCCAACTGGAAACCTAACGACACGCCGGTATAGCGCACACTGGTGTCAAATAGCTCCGAAAAGAAGGCCGGCTGAACACTGAACATCATCCCCAGCCCAATGGAATAACAGAAGGTGGTGGCGAACATAAACATTTTCACCGAGCCAGAATCGATCATCCAGAACAGCGGGAAGGCAAAGATCAGCGTGATGGCAGCCCCTGCAAGATACACCGGGCGACGGCCAATTTTATCGGATAGCCAGCCAAAGAATGGGAAGGTAAAGATACCAACGAAGCTAGCTAACAGCAGGCCATTTAGCGCCGTTTCACGGGTGAAGTTCAGCTCTCTGGTGACGTACGACATGAAGAACGCCACCGTCAACCAACCCAGCACAATCTCCCCCATGCGCATGCCCATTGCCAGAAACACCGCTTTGCGATGGTGCTTCAGCACGGCGAGAATCGGAAACTGTTGTTCTGCCGCTTTCGGCGCGTTCAGCTGCTGTTTCTGATTTTCCTGGAATACCGGCGTCTCTTCAATACGCGAACGGATAAACATGCCGACAAACAGCAACGCGATACTCAGCAGGAAAGGCACGCGCCAGCCCCAGGACATCAGGTCATCTTCCGGCAGCATCACCACCAGCGCGAAAACGGCAGTCGCAATAAACAATCCAAGCACGTTACCTAACTGGACAAAAGTACCAAAAAAGCCACGACGATTGCGTGGCGCATATTCGGTGATAAGCGTGGTCGCCCCGCCCCACTCGCCGCCGATGGCGAATCCCTGACAGAGACGCAGAAAAATCAAGATCAGCGGCGCGGCGTTGCCGATGGTGTCATAGCTGGGGATGAGTCCAATGCAGAACGTCGAGATCCCCATAATCATCAGCGATAGCACCAGCGATTTTTTACGGCCAATTTTATCGCCGTAGTGGCCAAAAACGATGGCCCCGATGGGTCGGCTCACAAAGGTGATCGACAGCGTCAGGAAGGATACCAGCAGCGCCATCAGCGGTGAGAGATTGGGGAAAAAGAGCGACGGGAACACCAGCGCGGCGGCGGTACCGTAAATAAAAAAGTCATAGAACTCGATGGTTGTGCCGGATAAACCTGAGCCTAGCACGGTGATCAGCTTTCTTCGTTCATGCTTTTGTAGCGATGTTTGTTCGTCTTTTGCAGGGGCAATGGCTGGCGAGGTAAGCATAGTCATTATTAAATCCTCTGTCCTGAATCATTATTGTTAAATCGGGCGGCGCCTGGCTAACCGCAGTGGCGAGGGAAAATCGCCAGCAAGCTAACTCGAATTAGCTAATTATAACAAGATACAGAGATTCACAACGTGAATGCTAAAAGAGTGTGACCAGGATCGGTTAAATTTTAACACTCATGCAAATCACTGATGCCGGTAAGGCGATCTAAAAAAAGACATAACCCATTAAAAATAAATGAAATACTAGTTAATTAGTGTTCAAGAATAATCAATCCACTTCTCTTCACCTTTTTTTCCACCGCCTAAACGCTTTTACAGGCATTTGTCCTCCCACACTCAGAACAAATTAAATAAAAACTTAAATATCAATATTTTAATAAAACAATATTGATAGCCATCACAAAATCCCGGTAAAGGGTTTGTCCCTATCTTTTTTTTACCCTAATTTGCTAATTCGAGTTAGCTAATGAAATCAGCAACCAAAGAAGCGGCTGATACGGCACGAAACCATGCGCAGCACGATGAACGATAACTAAGCTACCTATCCCCTACAGGAGAAATTCACATGTTGAATTTAACGTTACCCGCGGAAGCCGAGTTTATTACCCCGAAATCAGGCGAAGTTTTGATGGTCACCAATGCGGATCTCCGCGAACCGGCTAACGTCACCTGCTGGCCCACACAAAAATTATTTGAACAACGTCTGGAAGCGGCGCTGGAAACATTAGGCTATCGGCTACGGCGCGCCCATCCGGTCAATGAGAGCCGCGGTCACGGGTTTATCAGCAGCCAGAAGGAAGGTAGCGATCTGTTCGCCCAAATAGATCCGGATGCACCGGTTATCGTCCTGCTGACCGCCTGGCAATACTCTCACCATCTTGCCCCTTCACTCGTGCATCACCGTGGCCCCATTTTGCTGCTCGCCAATTTCGATGGCACCTGGCCGGGCCTGGTCGGCATGCTCTGCATGGCCGGATGCCTCACCAGCCTTGAGCGTAACTACTCGCGGCTATGGTCCGAAACCTTTGCCGATGACGCGTTTATTCGTGGCTTAGAGACCTGGCTGCGCGATGGCCACCTCAGCCATAAGCTCGGCTATCTGCATCCGGTCGCCCCCAGCGCACCGCTGCTGGCCAGCGAAGCCGGGCAGATTGGCGTCAAAGTTGGCCAGTCGCTCCTCAAACACAAAGCCATTGTCGGCCTGTTCGACACCTTCTGTATGGGGATGATCAACGGTGTCTTCCCGCAAAAAGCGATGATCGATGTGGGGATGCCGGTGGAGTCGCTATCGCAATCGGCGCTGCTGGTTGAGATGAATAAAGTACCGGCCGCCCTGCGCGAAGCCTGCCTCGACTGGTACGAAACTCGCGGAATGCAGTTTAAATTCGGCCCTGACAGTGCGCAGGATCTCACCCGGGAGCAGGTGCTGGAACAGTGCGCAATGATGATAGCTATGGCGCGTTTCGTGAAGCGATTCGGGCTGACGGCGGTTGGCGTGCAGTATCAACAGGGGCTCAAAGACAGCTGTGCGGCCTCTGATTTTGCAGAGGGCGCTATCGGCAACGCCGAGCGCTTCCCGATCCCGGATGAGCACGGCGAGATTATCTGCCCGGATGCGCCAATCCCCTGCATCAACGAGGTGGATATGGGCAGCGCCATCCCGCAGGTAATGCTGGCGAAGCTGCTCGGCGCGCTGGGTATGGAGAGCGAAACCACCCTCCATGATATCCGCTGGGGTAGCGAATACAACGGCACATTTTATTGGGATCTGGAGATCTCCGGCGCGGTCCCGTTCGCCCATCTGAAAGGCGGGATCGCCGGAGCCACCGGCTATCGCCAGCCGCCGATGTTCTTCCCCTACGGTGGTTCAACTATCGCCGGACAGGGCAAAGCCGGACGCTTTATCTGGGCGCGCGCGCACTATGAAGGTACCCAGGTGATCCTGCATATCGGCACCGGTACCGCCGTCGAACTGCCGCATGATGAATTCGAACGCCGCCGCAAGGCGACCAACTACGAGTGGCCGCTACTCAACGCCGTTCTCGACGGGGTTTCGCGCGATGATTTAATGGCGGGACACCAAAGTAACCATCTCAGTCTGGCTTACGTAGAGGAGGAGGTTTTATCCGAAGTGCTGAACGCCTTTATTGCCCAGGCGCTGACGCAAAATATAAAAGTCTTTATCGCAGGCGATGCTCATTTATTAATGAAATAAAAACTGATTCGCTTATGTAATTTTTACGTTGTTAGCGATCCTGGCAAACATCCGCTTAATTCGTCTCTTTATCGCCCATAAAGAGCGGGTCAACGCGCATCTGTCCGGGCGGGCCTTTTGCTTGCCCGGACGAGAGAGGATTATATGTATCAGCAGCAACATATTGAATTTATTATCCAAAAGGCAAAGAAACGGCTCGACCTACAGGAAGCCCCCGGCTGTACCAAAGCGGGATGGCTAATGATCACCGCATTATTAATTGAGTCATGGGATATTTATTCCATGGCGTTTATTTTATTCGCCCTGAAAGATATTTATGAACCTAGCAGTTGGCTGCTCGGTTTTACCGCCGCCGGTACTCAGCTCGGCGCGGTTATCGGCGCGCTGCTCGGCGGCTGGCTGACCGACAAACTCGGACGGCGCAAAATTTTCCTCTGGTCGATGATCCTGTTCGCGATTTTCGCCGTGCTTCAGGGCCTGGCGCCCAATATGTACTGGCTGGCGATTATTCGCTGCCTCGCCGGGATCCCGGTGGGCGCGGACGTGGCCAACGGCTTTACCTACATCATGGAGGTGATGCCGAAAGGCAAGCGCGAAGTGATGGCGAACCGCTGGCAGTTTATGTTCGCGCTGGGAATTATCGCCGCTATCCTGCTGGTCACTACTCTGGTCGCGCTTGATGTTCACCCGGATATGATCTGGCGCATCGTGCTGGCGGTTCCGGCGATCCCTGCCTGTCTGCTGCTTTTTATGCGTCGGGAGTTACCGGAAACCCCAGCCTGGTTTGTGGAACGCGGCCGCTTTATCGAAGCTAAAAAAGCCTCCCGCGAATATTACGGCGAACAGGATGGCCGCCTGCTGGACGACATTCTGCCTAACGAAAACGTCGCTATCGCCGACCCGACGCTCAAAGAGACGTTGCACGATCTGTTCCGCCGCCCGTTTACCCGCCGCACAACCCTGTTCGGCTGGTTCTCCTGCGCCGTACAGTCGTTTGAAAACTATGCCTTCTCGTTCTTCCTACCGCTGATTCTCGTCACCATCGGTATTTCCGGACAGATTCAGAACAACCTCGCCCTGTTGGCGGTGAACTGCATCGCCGCGCTCTCGGCGTTCGTTGGCCCACTGCTGTTGCCGAAACTCGGCCATAAAGGGCTGAGCAAATACGGCTTCCTGCTGGTGACCATCGGTATCTCGATTTCGGCGTGGGGCGTCTATAGCAGCAGCTTCGCTTTTATCATCTTCGGCGCAGCGCTGATGCTATGGGGTCACTACTGGGACTCTGAAAGCGGGATGACGGTCATCTCCCTCGTGGCAAAACCGCGTTACCGCGGCGTGGCTTCCGGTATCGGCTACACCATCGTCAAGGTCACCGCCTTCGTCACGACTCTGGTATTCCCGGCCCT
This sequence comes from Klebsiella sp., assembly GCF_027492335.1. Classification (NCBI taxonomy): domain Bacteria; kingdom Pseudomonadati; phylum Pseudomonadota; class Gammaproteobacteria; order Enterobacterales; family Enterobacteriaceae; genus Klebsiella; species Klebsiella sp. The sequence goes on from NZ_JAPUEW010000007.1 coordinate 10,290, forward strand.
GTTTGAGGCAGTCGGCGTGCCAGTCGCCTCAATGATTATCGCTATCGCGCCGTTCTGCGCCTTCCTCGCCTCCATTTTCCTGCTGCCGGAAGTCTTCGGCCATGCGGTGGGCGACGAAAATGATCAAGAACATGACGCCAGCCCGGCAATCGTCCTGCAGGGTCATGAATCACCGGCCTCAACCTCTAAACATTAACCGCCCGGGCCGCAGAGGCGGCCCCCGCTGAACACATAAAGGAAGGAATCAGATGAACAGCACAAAAATGCCCGTGATTGAAAATATCGAACTGATGACCGCCCGCGTTCCGCTGCCGGAAGGCCCCTGGGGAGATCAGATTCACCACGTCACCGATATCGAAGTGGCGATTGTTGATGTCTACGGTTCAAACGGTCACGTTGGTACCGGCTTTAGCCACACTTCCGGCTGGTGTGGAAAAACCATCTCCGCGCTGATAGCCGAGATTATCCCGGACGTGATCGGCCAGCCGCTCTCGCCGCGCGGCCTGTGGCATCGTTCATATAAACATGTTCACGACGTCGGCGGCGCGGGCGTCACCACCCATGCTCTGGCAGCGCTGGATATTGCCTACTGGGATCTCCTGGGCAAAACCCTTAACACGCCGATCATCGACATTATTGGCCGCGTTCGCGATCGCGTTCCGCTGTACGGCAGCGGCATCAACTTGCATCTGTCCATTGAGGAAGTGATCGACCAGGTCAAACGCTGGAAAAGCACCGGCTACCTGGCAGCGAAAGTGAAGGTCGGTAAACCGACGCTGGAAGAAGACGTGGAGCGGCTGCGCAAAATCCAGGAGGCCGTTCCAGGCTTCCCGCTGGCGGTTGACGCCAACCAGGGCTGGAACTTCCCGCAGGCGCTGCGCGCGTTCAAGCTGTTCGAGCCGCTCAATCTGTTATGGATTGAAGAGCCTCTGCCCTCCGACGATATCACCGGCCATCTCAAGCTTCGCGAACGCAGCACTACGCCTATCGCGCTGGGCGAAAACGTCTATAACTTAAACCAGTTCACGCAATACATCGAGAGCGGCTGTGCGGATTACATCCAGGCGGATCTCGGACGCGTCGGCGGGATCACCGGTTATCTGGATATCGCCGCCGTCGCCCGTGCGCACAACCTGCCGATGACGCCGCATTTTGTCATGGAACTCAGCGCCAGCCTGCTGGCAACGGTACCGAATATCTCATACGCCGAAATGACCGACGGCGGACGCTGGAAGGATCTGCGCATTATCGCCGAGGCGGGCGAAGAGGTGGACGGCTACTACGTGCCGAGCGAACGACCAGGCCACGGCATCATTCTCGATCGTGACTATCTCGCAACACACAAAATCTAACCACTCAGTGATGGGGAAAGGACAATGGAAGACACGTTATTCTCAGTTAAAGACAAGGTCATCATTGTGACCGGCGGCCTTGGACAGCTGGGGGCGCAGTACGTGAAGACCTTACATGAGCGCGGCGCAAAGGTGGCGGCGCTAGCCACCCGCGTCGATGCCGCGCGTATCGATCGCGTGCTGGGGGCGATAAAGGACTCCGACCGCCTGCTTTGCGCGGAAGTGAATATTACCGACAAAGCCAGTATTAACCGGGTTCTTGATAGCATCGAAGAAAAATGGGGCGTGCCGGATGGCCTGGTAAACAATGCAGGTGTTGATACTCAGCCCAGCGCGCCGCCGGAAGTGTCCGGCCCGTTTGAGGAGTTTCCGGAAGAGGTATTCCGCGAAGTGGTGGAAGTGAATCTGGTCGGCACCTTCCTGATGACTCAGCAGGTTGGCAAGCGTATGAAACTGGCCGGCAAAGGCGGTTCGATTATCAACGTCGGCTCGATCTACGGCGTGGTCTCCCCGGTGCAGGATATCTATAGCTATAAAAAAGAGGACACCGGCATTCCTTTCGTTAAACCGGTGGCCTATTCGGCGGCAAAATCCGGGCTGTATAACTTTACCCGCTACTGCGCCACCTACTGGGGTCGCGACGGCATTCGCGTCAATACCCTAACCCTTTCCGGCGTTGAGCGTAGCGACCAGGATCCGCGTTTTCAGAAAAACTACACCAACCGTATTCCGATTGGACGGATGGCAAAACCGCATGAGTACAACGGCGCGGTGGTGTTCCTGCTCTCCGACGCGTCGGTCTATATGACCGGTTCCAACGTGGTGGTGGATGGAGGCTGGACCGCATGGTAAACAATAAATGGCAGGTTTTTCGCGGCATTATCTCCGCCGTGGTAACGCCGATGCACGCCGACGAGTCGGTAAACTATGCGGCACTGGACACCCTCGCCCGCGCCCAGCTGGCGCGCGGGGTTGAAGGCTTTTACTGCTGCGGCTCCTCCGGAGAGGGGCCGTTACTGCGTTTCGATGAGCGCAGGCAGGTGCTGGCAACGCTGGTACAGGCGGCGGAGGGCAAAGTGCCGGTGATCTCCCACGTCGGAACGCCGCGCACCCGAGATGCCGTCGAGCTGGCAAAAAGCGCCGAGCAGGACGGGGCCAGCGCGGTATCGCTGGTGCCGCCCTACTACTACAAATATAGCCGCGAGGAGATTATCGCCTACTACCGTCGGGTACTGGACGCCATTTCGATTCCGGTGATTTTGTATAATATTCCGCAGTTTACCGGCGTCGAGCTTGACCATCAGACCGCCGAAGCGCTGCTCGGCGACGAGCAGGTGCTGGGGGTGAAGCACACTTCGCATAACCTCTACTCGCTGGAGCGGATGATCGCCCGCTATCCGGACAAAGTGTTCTTTAACGGTTTCGATGAGATCTTCCTTTCCAGCCTCGCGGCAGGTGCGACGGCCACCGTCGGCACCACGGTCAACCTCCAGCCGGAGCTGTTTCTCGCTCTGCGCAGCGCGTTTAAGCAGGGCGATATCGCCCGGGCGCAGCGCTTACAGCAGCAGATTAACGAAGTCGTGGAAAACCTGGTGGCACGCGGCGTATTCCAGTCGGCGAAGTATCTTGCCGGTAAAGAGACCGTCGATACCGGGCCAACCCGCGAGCCGTTTGTGGCGCTGACGGCGGCGCAGAAAGGGGAGCTGGATGAACTCTATGTGCGCTTACGGGGGTATATCGCCGATGCCCGGCAATAACAGGCTGTGTACCCAGAACCGCCTGAACGATAGCGCCGTTTGCCAGCAGGTGGCGCTGTTTTTACAGGAGACCGAAGGCGATGCACAGACCAAGGGCCTGGCGATAGCGGTGGTGGGGCCGGAGGGCGAGTTTATCGCTTTCGGCGCACACGCTCGCTGTCCGCCGCTGCCGCGTCAGCTGGCACAGCGCAAGGCCTGGACTGCCCTGCGCTTTCGCCGTCCGACGGCAAGGCTTGCGGAAGAAGTCAACGTTGGCACCCTACGGCTGGAGATGTTTCACGACCCGCAGCTGCTGGCAATGCCGGGCGGCGCGCCGGTGATGCTTGATGGGCTGGCGATAGGCGGCGTTGGGATCAGCGGCCTGCCGCCGGAGTTAGACGCCGAGTTGGCAGCACAGTTTGTTCAGCGCCTGATTGCGTAATCGTTCCCGGAGGCGGTGCTGCGCACCTGTCCGGGCTACGCGTCATATGCCAGCTCCGACGCTATTTCCCCCCCCTCTCTCTTCCTGGGAGAGGGTCTTTTCCGACCCCCACTTAACTCCGCTGATTTTCCACCGACAAAGGGCGGTGAATCAGCGTCATCGGCACCGTGATCTTCACATCGGCATTTTCGCCCTGCAGCTTCTGCTGCATCAGATGAAACGCATGCTGCGCCCAGGCGTCTTCGTCCTGACGCATCGACCACACCGCATTCGGCAGGAACCCTAACATTTGATGTTCATCGAAGGTGCCTATCGGGATATCCGACGGAATAAAACCATATGTTTCCCGCAGCGCGCTCAGGGTCCCTTCCAGAATCGGCAACGATGAGGCGATAAATGCCTTCGGCGGCTCCCGATGCTGGCGGAGAAAATCGAGCATCAGCTGCTTACCCTCTTCCTGACGGTTATGGCTGGCCGACAAAATCCACTCTTTCCCGGCGGGAAGCTCGCTCAGGTAACCCTGCAAACGACGCTGGATCGACGGCTGCTGGGTATCCCCGGCGATAAAAAAAATCGGCGAAACGTCTACTGCCTGGGTCATCGCCTGCACCAGCTTTTTACTGCCGTTGTAGTTATCACTCACCACCAGCGATACGTCGCTCTCGCCAAAATCACGGTCGAGCAGCACCAGAGGCCGCTTGCGCGCCACCTTCTGATGATGCAACTGCGTTTCCCGGGTAGAAGGCACCACAAAGAGCCCATCGACATTGCGCGCCAGCAGGCCTTCAACCAGACTGTTTTCATGCTCGCTGTCGCTGTAGGTACAGGCGATCATTAGTTGATACCCTGCCTGACGGCAGCAGGCTTCCAGTTTTTCCGCCAGGATGGAGAAAAACAGGTTCGACAGGCGTGGGATCACCAGCCCTAAGGTCTCGGTTTTATTCAGCTTCAGGCTGCGGGCGATATGGTTAACGACCAGCCCATTCTCAGCAACGTAATCATTAATACGCTGCTGCGTTTTGGCGCTGATGCGATACTGCTCAGCTTTGCCACCTAGCACGAGGCGCACGGTGGTAATCGAGATTTCCAGCGCCCTGGCGACTTGCTCAACGGTTTTGGCCATAAACTCATTTTCCATAACGAACAGAACGGCTTAATCATAAACTAATTCGAGTTAGCAATACATTAGCTGAGCTGTTATTTTGAACAATGCGTCAACATGGCGAGTTAATGACAATTATTGTGCTGGTATTTGCGCCGGTCAACGACCTGCGCAAGCGAATCAGGGCAGCATTTTACCGCGAACGACCACTTTACCCGGTTTGCTCTCCGGGTCAGTCACCCGGCGAATCGCCAGATTCAGCGCCTGCCAGGCGATCTCCTGCAGATCGTGAGAAACGCAGGGAAAATGGAAACCGTAGATCCCGGCATGGGAGACTTCATCAATGCTGAACAGAGAGACCTGTTGCTTAAGATCTAATTGATGCTCAAGGCAGGCTTTGATAATCCCCAGCGAGATCTGGTTATTGCAGCCGACGAAAAAATCCGGCGCCGGGTTGTTAGCCAACCAACGGCTGGTCTCCTGCCACGCGATATCCATAAAGAAGTCCGCATACAGGACTTCGAAAGATTCAACTTTCCCCAGCAGCGCCGCCTGTAGACCCGTGACCCTCTCCCTGGCGACATTGGAGTTTTCCGGCCCGGAGACCACCACCACGCGCTGCGCTTTCTGCTCCAGCAGCCAGCGACCAGCCTGCAGGCCGCAGTCGAGATTATCGATATAGACCCCGCTACAGTGGCGGTCATCAAGCTCCCTGTCCACCAGCACCACCGGAATATTGAGCATTTCCAGCCGCTTAAGATAGGACGGACGATACTGATGATCGTTGGAGATCACAGACAAAATGATCGCATCGACGTTATAGCCGATCAGCTTTTCGATAATCCGATCTTCACTCTCCTGAGATTCATAGGAGTCGAACACCAGCGTGTCGTAGCCCATCTTTTGCGCTTCGAGGGTGATAAGCCGCGTCAGGCCGCCAAAAAAGGGGTTGGCCATATCAGGATTAACGATGCCGATGGTTTTGCTGGTCTTTGCCCGCAGATTGCGCGCGGCAGCATTGACTACATAGCCAAGGCTGGCCGCCGTTTCGCGAATGCGCTGCAGCGTTTCCGGATGCACTTTGTCCGGCTGAGAAAATGCCCGCGAGGCAGTAATTTTACTGACGTTTGCCTGCGCGGCGACGCTAGCCAGCGTCGCCTTCCGTCCACGACCGACTGCCAAATGCAGCTCCTTAGTTAAAAAGCATCATTTTGTATCATTTACATTATCATGACAGAACTCTCACTATGATGCTAACACTTTACTCCAGCCAGACGATTTACTCTGGGATCGGTAAAAACATCCAGTTCATCGCGGCTTTCGGAAGAAAACTCCGATATCACTGCCCCATGCTCTCCGGCCTGAAACCAGTGGCGGGTGTTGGGCGCGATCGTGTACTGCTCACCGGGGCGAAGCCGAATGTAGCGATCGCAGGTATACCACGCCTCACTGCCTTCCGGGACCTGACATATCGGTTCGCCGCTGGCGTCATTCGGCGTCAGGCTAGGGTCGTCGACAAACAGATAAACCTCACCCCAGCGGCAGCGGAAGGTTTCCTGCTTACCGGGTGTCCCGGCGAAAGGCGGGTGCAAATGCTCCGGACACGTCTGGCCTGGAAACAGCACCAGCTCTTTGGCGCAGTAGCGCGGCGAGTTGGTGTACGTCAGAAGCTGCAGGCCGGAAAGCGGGTAGTCAGGTAAACCAAATGTCGCAATTTCAATATGTTGCCTTTCCTCGTTCGTTAAAACGATCTCAGCTAATTGCAGGAAATGAAGCGTGCGTTGAACGGCATCAGTCGGTGTATTCATCGTATCCTCTGTTTTTAAAACGGTATCGTTAACACTACCGCCAGCATTTAACCCGCCATTAAGGTTTCATTTCCGTGATATGAATCGCTTCAGTAAGTTACATTAGATCATCATGATTAACATATTTTGAATATTTTTAACCTCAGTCACAGTTTTCACTTCATATTTACTCCAGGATCGTCGCACCAGAATGATACCGATACCATCAAAATGATTACAAAGAGAGGTCACATGAAAGCATTAGTGTTGGCAGAAGCCGGTAAAATCGCTATCGAAGATCGCAGCTTTGACGAAGTGCTCGGCGACAACGATGTACAAATCAAAATTCACTCCGTCGGCATTTGCGGTAGCGACGTGCATTACTACCAGCACGGACGCATTGGTCCTTTTATCGTTGAAGCGCCGATGGTACTCGGGCACGAAGCAGCAGGCGTGGTGCTGGCAACGGGTAAAAACGTCACCCACGTTAATGCCGGGGATCGCGTTTGCATGGAGCCGGGGATCCCGGATTTTAACTCTGCGCAAACCCGCGCCGGTATCTACAACCTCGACCCGGCGGTACGCTTTTGGGCTACTCCACCGATCCACGGCTGCCTGCGCGAAACCGTGATTCATCCGGGCGCATTCACCTTCAAATTACCGGATAACGTCAGCTTTGCCGAAGGCGCGATGGTCGAGCCGCTGGCGATCGGAATGCATGCTGCCACCAAAGCAGGGATCAAACCTGGCGATATCGCCCTGGTGATCGGTGCAGGTCCTATTGGCGTTGTCACCGCGCTGGCAGCGCTGGCGGGCGGCTGTTCCGATGTCATCATCTGCGATCTGTTTGATGAGAAGCTGGCGGTTGCCGCCAACTATGAAGGCCTGCATGCGGTGAATATCAAAACCGGCGATCTGGCAGGTAAAGTCGCTGAGCTGACCAGCGGTAACGGCGCAGATATCGTCTTCGAATGCAGCGGTGCAAAACCGGCAATCGCCACCCTGGCTGAACACGCCGCGCCGGGTGCGACCGCCGTACTGGTGGGGATGCCGATCGATGCCGCGCCGATGGATATCGTCGCCGCCCAGGCTAAAGAGATCACCTTCAAAACCATCTTCCGCTACGCCAACATGTATCCGCGCACTCTGCGTCTGCTGAGTAGCGGCAAACTGCAGGTACAGCCGCTGATTAGTCAGACCTATAAGTTTGTCGACAGCGTCGCCGCATTCGAACGCGCCGCCGCCGGTCATGCGTCCGATATCAAAATCATGCTGGAAATGGAGTGATCCCATGGCGCTCTATGCTGGCATAGACTGCGGTACGCAGGGGACAAAAGTGGTGATTGTCGACAGCCAACAGGGCGCGATCCTCGGTGAGGGCAGCGCGCCTCACCGCCTTATCAGCGACTCTAACGGGCGTCGCGAACAGGAAGCTGACTGGTGGATCGAGGCACTCATCGTGGCCTTCCACCAGGCCGTAGCTCAGGCGCAGGTCGATCCTCTGGAGATTCAGGCGCTGGGCGTTTCCGGCCAGCAGCATGGCTTTGTGCCGCTGGATGAGCAAGGCAACGTGCTGCACAGCGTGAAGCTGTGGTGCGACACCGAAACCGCGGAAGAGAACGCCCTGCTGTTGCAACAGCTCGGCGGCGTTAAAGGTTCGCTGGCTAAGCTTGGCCTGATGGTCGCCACCGGCTACACCGCCTCAAAAATTCTCTGGTTTAAAAGCCACCATCCTGCGCTGTGGGCACGACTGCACACCGTGCTGCTGCCCCATGACTATCTGAATTTCTGGCTTACCGGCGAGCGGGTCGCCGAGTACGGCGATGCCTCCGGCACCGGCCTGCTTAACGTCCGCACCCGCCAGTGGGACAAAGCCACGGTGGATCTTATCGATAATACCGGCCGTTTGTGGCAAGCGCTGCCGCCGCTAAAAAGCGCGGAGAGCTGCATCGGAACCTTACGTCCGGAAGCCGCAGCGAAGCTCGGCCTTAGCCCGGCAACCCGCGTCTCGACCGGCGGTGGCGATAATATGATGGCGGCCATCGGCTGCGGCAACATCGCGGCGGGCACGATCACCATGAGCCTCGGCACCTCCGGTACGCTGTTTGCGTGGTCCGGCGAACCGGTCAACGCGGAATCCGAAATGATTGCCGGGTTTTGCTCCAGCACCAACGGCTGGCTGCCGCTGATTTGCACGATGAACGTCACTTCAGCCACGACCGCCATCCAGACGTTACTGAACGAGGATATCGCCGGTTTCAACGCCCTGCTGGCCCAGGCCACACCGGGCGCGGGCGGCGTAGAGATGCTGCCGTTCTTCAACGGCGAACGGGTTCCGCAGCTACCGCACGCTCGCGCCAGCCTGCATAACCTCGATAGCGATAACTTTACCCGCGCCAACCTCTGCATGGCGGTCGTGGAAAGCGCGACCTATGGTCTGCGCTACGGTATCGAACTGTTCCGCCGTCAGGGCATCAACGCCCGCGAGATTCGTCTTACCGGCGGCGGCGCGCGCAGCGCTGGTTGGCGGCAAATTGTTGCCGACGTGATGGGCTGTCCGGTGGTGTGCCTGAACGTTAAAGAAGCGGCGGCCCTGGGTGGCGCAATTCAGGCTATTTGGGCCACTCGCCTGGCGGATCGTCCCGAGCAGGACGCCCGCGCCCTGCTGGCTGAACTGTGTCAGCGCTTTGTTTCATTAGACCCGGCAACCCACACCCGACCGGACGCCAGTCGTCAGGAACAGTACGACGCACTTTATCAACGGTATCTGCAACGCCTGCAGCAGGCTTATCCGGAGGTACAACTGTGACGCGCGATCCGCATACTCAACAGCCCGCTTATCTGCTGGAAGTGACCGGCGTTCGGAAAACCTTCGGCCCGGTAGTAGCGTTAAAAAACGCTGAATTCTGTCTGCGTCGCGGCTCCATTCACGCACTGTGCGGCGGTAACGGCGCGGGTAAATCAACGTTTCTCAGCATTCTGATGGGCTTTATTCAGCCCGATGGCGGCGACATCTTTATTAACGGCCAGCGGCGCGAGTTTCATCATCCTCGCGAAGCGCTGGAGGCTGGGGTGGCCATCGTTCAGCAGGAGCTGAGTGCCATTCCGGACCTGACGGTGGCGGAGAACATCTGGCTGGGCCGCGAGCCGAAGCGCTTTGGCTTTGTCGATTTCACCACTCTAAACCAGCGCACAACTGCCCTGCTGAAGGAGCTGGAGTTCAACATTAGCGCCACGGAGAAGATGCGTAATCTGAGCGTCGCCGAGCAGCAGCTGGTGGAGATCGCTAAGGCGCTGTCCCATGCCAATGCCGACATCATCATCATGGATGAGCCAACCTCGGCAATTGGCGAAGAGGACGCGCAGAAGATCTTCCAGACCATCAAACGCCTGGCGGACAAAGGAAAAGGGATTATCTACGTCTCGCATCGCCTGTCGGAAATTTTCCAGATTGCCGATAGCTACACCATTTTTCGCGATGGCACCTACATCCATGAAGGCTACATCGCGGATATCACTCGTGAACAGCTGATTGAGCACATCATTGGCGGCGAGTACGACAGCGAATTCGCCAAGTTCAACCAGCCCGGCGATGAAGTGATGATGGAAGTGAAGAACCTACGCTGGCGCAACAAGATCAAGGATATCAGCCTGCAGCTTAAGCGCGGCGAGATCCTCGGCATCTACGGCCTGGTCGGATCCGGGCGCAGCGAGTTTCTCGATCTGGTGTTCGGCATTCAGCACGCTGACAGCGGCACGATCCAGATGGGTGAAAAGACGCTTGGCCGCCACTCGCCAAAAGAGGCGATCGGCTGCGGTATCGCTTATGTCACCGAGGATCGTAAAGATACTGGCCTGGTGCTGTGCCGCTCGGTCAGCGAGAACATCAATATTTCGTCGTTCGGCGCCATCAGCCGCGGCGGATTTATCAATGAGAAACAGGAGCAGGCGCGCACCAGCGAGATGATTAAACGCTTCAACGTCAAAACCCATGACGGCGAACAGCCGGTAGGCAACCTCAGCGGCGGGAACCAGCAGAAGGTGGTGCTGGGACGCTGGGCGCTGCTCGACCCGGAAGTGCTGCTGCTGGATGAGCCGACGCGCGGGATCGACGTCGGCGCAAAAAAAGAGATCTACCGCTTTATGTCGGAATTCGCCCTGAAAAATAAGGGGATCATCATGGTCTCGTCCGAACTGTCGGAAATTATCGGCATGAGCGATCGCATTCTAGTCTTTCGCGACGGCCAGCTAGCCGGAGAGCTAACGGCAGCCAATGCGACCCAGACCGAACTGATGAAACTCGCGGTTTAACAGAGAGATAAAACATGAACAGTACCCACTCCTTAACATCCGGGGTTTCGTTTTTCACCCGCAATAAGCGCCGTATGCACAAGTACGGCATTATCATCGCGTTTTTCGTCCTGTGCCTGATCGTGGCGCTGATTGGCGAGTACCAGGTTTCCCAGGGTGCCTGGAGCAGCAACTATTTTCTCAGCAATGAAAACATGCTGATCGTCCTGCGTCAGGTGTCGATCAACGGCATTCTGGCAATTGGCATGACCTTCGTCATTATTACCGCCGGGGTTGATCTGTCGGTCGGATCGGTGCTGGCGCTCAGCGGGATCGTCGCCGCCCGTTTCGCCACCAATAACAGCGGACTGGCCATCGGCGATACCGCTACGGCGGTGATCATGCCGCTGATCGTAGCACTCGGTATCGGCATCGTTTGCGGGCTGATTAATGGCACGGTATTAGCTCGTTATCGTTTACAGCCGTTTATCGTCACCATGGGGATGCTTTCCGCCGCCCGTGGTTTGACCATGCTGACCACCAACGGCAACCCGGTTTCCCAGCTTAATAACGATTTCCGCTGGCTGGGCAATGGTTACGTCGGCGGCATCCCGGTGCCGGTGATTATCTTTATTTTGCTGTTCGCCCTCGCCTGGCTACTGCTGAATAAAACCATTATTGGCCGCTACGTCTACGCCGTTGGCGGCAACCCGAAAAGCGCCCGTACCTCCGGGATCAACGTCGTGCGCATCAAGGTGCTGGTGTATACCCTGTGCGGCGCGCTGGCAGGTATCGCCGGGCTGATCCTCACCGCACGAACCGGTTCGGCGCAAACCAACGCCGGAGCGGGCTATGAGCTGGACGCTATCGCCGCAGTAGTGATTGGCGGCACCAGTATGGCGGGCGGCGTCGGTACGCTGGTCGGCACCTTCTTCGGCGTGCTGATTATCGGAGTGATGAACAACGGCCTCGACCTGCTCGGCGTGCAGTCGTACTACCAACAAATTATTAAAGGCGCCCTGATCGTGGTCGCCGTTCTGCTCGACCCATCGCGTAAGCAACAGCGCGATTAATTAACCTGCAAAACCCCTACAGGAGAGAATAATGAATAAGACCAAAATAGCGTTGTTTGCTTCAGCCATGATGATGGGAAGTCTGGCGGCCGCTCAGGCGGCGCCGGTTAAAATTGCGGTGCTGATGTACGGCAACAAAGCAGAATTCGTGCAGTTGATGGAACGCTATGGCAAGGAACATCCGGCGGTGAAAAGCGGCGAAGCGGTGCTGACGTTCTATGACGGGCGCTACGATGCGTCAGTACAAAACGACCAGGCGGCCACGGCGCTCCAGACCCGCACCGATGCGATTATCGTTAACCCAATGGACTTCGAGGCTAACATCGATATCGTCACCAACGCCAAAGAGGCCAAAGTTCCGGTAGTGGTGACTAACGCCCGTCTTAACACCGAAGAGATGACCTCGGAAGTGGTCTCTAACGATGAACTGGGCGGCTATCTGGAAGCCAAAGCGGTGCTGGATAAACTCGACTGTAAGAACCATAAAGTAAACGTCGTGATCATCGAAGGCCCGAAAGGCGGCAGCGGCGAGATCCAGCGTGGTAAAGGCAACGACAAGGCTATCGCGGAGTGTGGCGCAGGCCAGGTGACGGTGCTGGAACGGAAGACCGCGAACTGGTCGCGCGCTGAAGCCCAGCCGCTGATGGAAAACTGGCTGCAAAAACACCGCGGTAAAATCAACGGCGTAATTGGCCAAAACGATGAGATGGCGCTAGGGGCAATTGAAGCCATTAAGGGCGCGGGGCTGAACGTCAAAGACTTTGCTATCGCGGGCGTTGACGGCGTCTCCGATGCTATCCACGCGGTGCAGGCCGGGGAGATGGTCTCTATCCTTCAGGATGCGAAAGGCCAGATGCAGGGCTCTATCGACGTGGCCCTGCGGGCGGTGAAAGGCGAGAGCTACCAGCCGCAGTCGGAAATCTGGAAGCAGTACGCTAAAGACCTGAAATGGGATGGCGGTACGCAGAAGCACTACTATATTCCGTGGACTGTAGTCACCGCTGACAACGCGCAGCAGCTGCTGGACGCGCGTAAGTAATAATCTGTACCTCCTCTTCTCCTCCGGCGCTTTCCTTGATGGGTATGCCGGAGGAGATATTTTTGCCTCGTTATTTCAGCACGTTACTTTCCAGGTTTAACATCGGTTACCCAGGTGGGGAGATCCCAGGTACCGCCCAGGCGCAAATACCGACACATTCCGGTTGTTGCCTCGCGGCTTTTGCGAAACGTAGTGCCATCCCAGACCCAGTTTGCCATTCCCCAGCAATCCCCCAGACCGCGTCCTTTCTGGCTCATGAAAATCTCACCCTCGCCATACTCCGAACCTGAAACGGTAATAAGCGCGGGATTGCCTTCAAGCTTGCTATCAACCACCCAATAACCGTACCCCTCGTTATATGCCGCCCGCCAGCACAGCGCTGAAATCAGCGAGTGGGCGTTATCCAGCGGCGTCAGACTAATGGTTTCTGCTTCCTCTCCCTCCTCTGGCTGGATGCGATCGCACCAGTCATCTTCAGTCAGGGTTGCCAGAAGTTTGGGCTTGAGTACCGCCAGTTCAGGCGCTGTCAGCGCTCTTTCCTGAGCCTTCCCAGGCTTAACCTGGTTAATCACCGGCGCGGGAACCGCAGCCCGGACGCTGCTCTCCGGTTTATCGCCTTTTTTGGTCAGCGCGCCCGGCGTGCCGATTCGCCCCTGAACATCGTCCATTTTCAGCAGCACCGCATAAGCCCCGTCACCGGAGAGCACAAACGGATCTGACCCGCCTTTAAACTCGATTTTTCCACTGCCTTTGACCGCATTAATAATGTCCCGGACCTGTTTGTCCGACAGTGGCCAGCTCTCTTTTCCGGGCTTCACTTCGCCCGCTGGCTGGTCATTGATCCACAGCGTCAGCTTGTCAGGATAAACATCGCTATCGGTAACCTCCGCCAGCATCAGCTCTCCTGATACCGCAGTACCCGCCCCGGCCTGACGAGTGAGTAATACTGAGCCACCGGTACCTTCGTTGGGACTGTATCCCGCAGCCCGACAGGTCAGCGTGTTATCACAGACCACCTCCCAGTCTTTATGGCTAAATGAAATTCCGCTTTTTTCCGCCAGCGCGGGGGCGCTAAGTACCGCTAATGTCAGCAGTCCTGCCCTGATTCCCTTTTTCATACCGTTTCTCCCTACTGGATAATTTTCCGTAGTCTGAACAATGCCCACGCCGGAGAGAAGTGTTTTCCCTTCTCTTTGGATCTTTTCAGACAATATCAGAGATAGCCCTTTTCTTTCGTCGAACATTCTCACCTTGCGACCCGTTCAGTTGATGGGGTGGAAATATATTTTTTCGATATCATCCAACATCATCTGATTATCAAAAAACATTATCCAACGTGATGTTTAATCATCTTGTGATATTTCACTCTGTCGCGTTTTTTTGCTTGTTTTATTCTCTCACTTCATCTTTCCAGATCATTTGTGAACTGCGCTGCTTTGTTATTAACAGCGCCTTTCTGCTGTTTATGAATTTGGATTCACATTCGCTATCACGTTATAAATAAAATGAAGATATATAGATTTTTGTGCCTGTTGCCATCGTTATTTTTAGGGCTAGCGTGCGCCGCCAGCGCATCCGCCATCGATAATTGTGAAGTGGGCTGCCCGACCGACGGAAGCGCACAGACGCTGGTTCGCGAAGCCTATACGCTAAATAACAACAGCCGCAGCAAATTCGCTAATTGGGTAACGTATAAAATCACCAAAGCCAGTCAGGCCAGTGGACGGTCGATCGCGGGCATCAGGCCCCGCTCGCCGGGCTGAGCGCAAACGCAGACTGGCAGACATTAAACTACCTTTCCAATATTACGCCGCAGGAGTCAGGACTCAATCAGGGGGCGTGGGCAAGATTAGAGGACAAAAAGCGCCAGTTTTTGTGATTATCAGGTGACGGTGGAAGAGATTGAGCGACGACCCCATCCGCCGCTCTCTTTTTGGTCTGCTCTGCCGCCGGAGATTGCCCAAAGCCTGAAGCCCCATAAAGGTACGCTGGCGAAGGAGTTAGGGTGTTCTTAATTTGATATTTTCATTCTGATTCAGGTATTAAATTTGCATTATTGTTCGAGACTGTTTTTTGGTTATTTAAGCAATATCAGGAAAGATATTTACCGTTGGAGCTAAATAATCGGGTTACGTATTTCATTCATTCTGAACATGCGGTTAAAGGCGTCTATTATGTTCGATTAAATTCTGGACTTTGCGTTTATTACTGGTTAGGTTTACAGGTGTTATTTAGCGCGGTGCGAATGTGCGCCAACACATCCGCACCGCTGATCACAATTACTATTTATAGGGAATAGCAACCATGACTGATATCGATTGTATTGTAGATTCGTTTGATCCAGAAGTGTCGCCGAAGAATAAGCGTCAGTTGACGGTGAGTGATGTGAGACGTTTGCCAGATCGTAGCCGTATTCCGGCGGTGATCATGAAAGGCGAGTGGCTGGCGGCGGCAGGATTTACGACCGGCACTAAGGTAGCTGTGCGGGTGATGAACGGCTGTATCGTGTTGACGACAATAGAGCCAGAACCGGAACTGGAAGCCGCGATGCGCAGAGTAGAGAAGCTGTCGGCCAGGAAGCAGAAGCAGGTCAGAGAGTTTATCGGGGTGATTGGGGGACGGGGTTAGAGAGATTATTCTCACAATGAGATTTCGTGTCTTATAGACTGGAGGAAACCGCTCATGGAAACTTATCGACTACATCGCGGCAGGCTTATCGACCATATCCAGCTCGTTGTAAATGATTTCGAAGCCAGCAAAGCATTTTATACCGCCGTACTGGCGGTTCTTGAGATCCCTATCATAAATACCTACGACGATTACTTTTGGGCAGATGAACTTGTTGTTTCATCTATTAATAGTCCCGGATCTGCCGGTAGACCGACAGGACGTCATCATCTTGCTTTCCAGGCAAGCGGTCGTGAAACGGTGGATGCTTTTTACCAGGCGGCGCTGGCACACGGCGGGCGTGATAACGGAGCGCCCGGAGAGCGAACCTATCACCCCGGATATTACGCAGCCTTCGTACTCGATCCCGATGGTAACAATATTGAGGCGGTTTACCACGGGGAGGCTGAACGCAGTGCAGAATCAGTAGAGATTAGTTTCAGTCTTTGAGCAGGACGGTCTCTGGACAGGAGCCGTATTGAGCGGGTGGCATTAAGTCAGACCGGGAATTCGCCATATCGAAGCCCTCATAATAATGAGGGCTACATAAAATAAATTCAGTGTTGTAGATTCATTACTTATTCATTTTATTAAGGAATAAATATGGGAGCCATTAACGAGATAGATATTGCAAAGCTGGTATTGCTACCCGCGATTTTATATGTAGCTAAAAAGATCATCGACTGGGCGGGAAAGGTGATGTCCAGCCCGCCAGCAAAGCGAATAATTCGCTTTGAAAAGGTACCTATTGAAACAAAAATAGAGGTGCTGAATAAAATCGCTGAGATAGCAAACGCTGAAATACCAGACACCAAACTCTCAAGGACGCATCAGACGGTACAAATGAAATTTTTGTATGAGCAGATCGGGATTACTCTTCCTGTCTGGCACGCCCATAAACTGATCGCTTTTATCGCTGATAAAAGTATCGGCTCATATGATGTTCGATTAATGAGTTTCCTTAAAAACCCATCCTTATATCGTTGTGAAGAAAAGCATTTTTCTGTAGATGCTAAAAAAATAAAAAATTTCCACATCGTTAGTGTGTTTTTCTGGCTAATTTCAATAGTCATTTTTGCTTGCGCCTGGTGGACAACAATACAATCGTTACTGGCCAGTGGAGGCGTAAATTCGGTTATCGCATTTTCACTGTTTTACTTTATTTCCGCTATTGTGGTCACTGGCTTTATCTTTAGCCAGGTTGAGGATACCTGGCAAAGCACCAGATTCGCCAGGCTGTTTGAAAGGTGGTGTGAGGAGGAAGCGCAGGCGGATAGTGAGGAGCGTGCTGTGCAAACCGCATCGGAGCCAGAAGAACAGAGACCTCAACAGGAGTTTTCAAATGATGAAATGCAGATACAAAAAAGATTTTTAGTGGACTGATTGGGTGATTTGGTGCGAATGTCGAACTCGAACTCCACACCCAATAGACTGATATCAATGTAATTTATAAGCAGGAATATATAGTTATACCCGCACTTGCACTCACAAGTTAAAATCCGTACAAAAAATAGACATTACTAGCGGGTATAAAGCCATACCAGTAGAACACCGATATGGCTGTCAAAGCAAGATTCAGGCAGGCAGGAAAGTTTTCTTCAGAGGCACCAAAAGTTTGGTCTCAATATCCACTTGCTCATAGTTCTCAATAAGCGCATGGACGAGATCATCAAGCGTCCAGAGCGTTAGCGGTATCGTCGAACAGTCGGCTTCATATCGAGCATCTTTTGTAAAACCACCGGTACTAACATAAAGCCCGCGATCGTCTTTATGGCGACCGCCAATAAGGCTGCGGATATGTTGGCCTCCCATTTACTTCCTGCGATGTTTCACCTCAACGATAATACGTGGGTTTTCAAAACCGAATCCATCAGGTGAAGCAATGATATCTTTACCCCGATCGGCTCCCGCAGGTGATGTAAGTATCCCGCTTAATCGGACCATTCACTTTTAGAGATCTTCCGACATACT
>NZ_JAPUEW010000008.1:0-109239 GCF_027492335.1 Klebsiella sp.
GCAGCGTTGGATGTGATTTCCCGGAGGCGATGCTGCGCATCTGTCCGGGCTACCGCCCGTAGATGGCGGTGAATCTGTAGCCCGGGCAGGCGCTAGTCGCGACCGGGGAGATAATCAGAAGTGCATTGCGAGTTGTTTCCCGGATTGCGGCGTAAACGCCTTATCCGGGCTACCGGCCCGCAGTCGATGGTGAACCCGTAGGCCGGGCAAGGCGCTAGCCGCCGCCCGGCAAAGTTAACCGCTATCCCGGATTAATTCATTGATGTTTTCAGCGCGCGATCGGCGGCATGACGTTCCAGCGCCAGCTCAATCAAGCGGCTAATCAGGCTGGTGTAGTCCAGACCGCTGGCCTGCCACAGTTTCGGATACATACTGATATTGGTGAAGCCCGGCAGAGTGTTGATTTCGTTAATCACCACGTCGTTATCGGCGGTCAGGAAAACATCAACACGCGCCATGCCGCTACATCCCAGCGTCTGGTAAGCACGAACCGCGATCTCGCGAATTTTATCGTTCACGTCGCTGTCGATAGCCGCCGGAACCACCACCTTCGCACCCTGATCGTCAATGTACTTGGTGTCATAGGCGTAGAATTCGCTATTGAGGACGATTTCGCCGCAGGTGCTGGCTTGTGGGCTATCGTTACCCAGCACCGCGCACTCGATCTCCCGCCCTTTAATCCCTTGCTCAACCACGACTTTATGGTCAAATTCAAAGGCCAGCGCGACAGCCTGCTGATACTGCTCTTCGCTGTTCACCTTGCTGACGCCTACTGAGGAGCCCTGGTTCGCCGGTTTGACGAACAGCGGCAGGCCCAGTTTCGCCTGTATATCGGCAAAGCTCACCTGATTGCGGTTGGCGCGAGTCAGCGTGACAAAAGGCGCAATCGACAGCCCGGCATCGCGCAACAAGCGTTTGGTGACGTCTTTATCCATGCAGGCAGCGGAGCCGAGGACGTCGGAGCCGACGAAAGGCAAATTCGCCATCCGCAGCATGCCTTGCAGGGAGCCATCTTCCCCGAGGGTACCGTGGACAATCGGGAAGATCACATCGATGGCCGCCAGCGGCTGACCGCTATCGGCGTTAATCAGCTGCTGGGCATCACGGCCCGGGATTTGCGCCAGCGTAATATCGGATGGACGCAGGGCAATGTGGGCAGGGTCCTGCGGATTGAGCAGATAGTTGCTGGCATCGTTGATATGCCAAATTCCCTGCTTATCAATCCCTAACAGAACCACGTCGAAGCGCGTTTTATCAATCGCTTCCACGATATTTTTCGCTGACTGTAACGACACTTCATGCTCTGCCGATTTACCGCCAAAAACGATCCCAACCCTCATCTTAGCCATTTCAACTTCCATCCTGATTACATCAAAGCGCATAACATAGCATGTGAAATGACAGTGTGGCTGCCAGAATCTTTCACCCGCAAAGTTGGGGGTTAAAAGCTGTTCGAATGGCTGCGTTTACGGGTTGAACAGAAAATGCCGTCGTTGTGTTCAGAACCGGTTACCAGAATAACTTGCTGACGGTCAGGCGGTTCACTGTTTTATTGTTTGCTATAGCATTTTCACGTGAGATAAAACACCAAACTCAGCGCCAGCGCACCTCTGGTACTACCTCGCAGGAGGGAAATTGCTAAGCTAGTTAATAATTTCCAAAAAATTAATGAATACGCGTAGTTATGGAATCCTGGAAGGTTAATCTCATCTCCGTCTGGTTTGGCTGTTTTTTTACCGGACTGGCTATCAGCCAAATTCTCCCCTTTTTACCGCTGTACGTGTCCCAGCTTGGCGTCACCTCGCACGAAGCCTTATCCATGTGGTCTGGTTTGACCTTCAGCGTCACTTTCCTGGTGTCGGCGATTGTTTCGCCAATGTGGGGGAGCCTTGCTGACCGCAAAGGGCGCAAGCTGATGCTGTTGCGCGCCTCGCTCGGTATGGCTATCGCTATTTTATTACAGGCGTTTGCCACTAACGTCTGGCAGCTGTTTATCCTGCGCGCGGTGATGGGGCTGACTTCTGGCTATATTCCCAACGCCATGGCGTTGGTCGCTTCTCAGGTCCCGCGCGAGCGCAGCGGTTGGGCGCTGAGTACGCTTTCGACGGCGCAAATCAGCGGGGTTATCGGCGGGCCGCTGCTCGGTGGGTTTCTTGCTGACCATGTAGGCCTGCGGGCGGTATTTATCATCACCGCCGCGCTGCTGACGGTGAGCTTCCTGGTCACGTTGTTCCTGATTAAAGAGGGCGCTCGTCCGCCGGTGAGCAAAGCACAGAGGCTCAGCGGTAAAGCGGTGTTTGCCTCGCTGCCCTATCCGGGGCTGGTGATTAGCTTGTTCTTCACTACCCTGGTGATTCAGCTGTGCAATGGATCAATCGGCCCGATTCTTGCCCTGTTTATCAAGTCGATGGCACCGGACAGCAATAACATCGCCTTCCTTGCCGGGATGATCGCCGCCGTACCGGGCGTCTCCGCGCTTATTTCCGCCCCGAAGTTGGGCAAACTTGGCGACCGGATTGGCACCTCGCGGATCCTGCTGGCAACGCTGTGCTGCGCAGTCGTCATGTTCTTTGCCATGTCATTCGTCACGACCCCATTCCAGCTTGGCGTGCTGCGCTTTCTGCTCGGTTTTGCCGATGGGGCGATGTTGCCTGCGGTACAAACTCTGTTGCTGAAGTACTGTAGCGATAGCGTCACTGGGCGTATTTTTGGTTATAACCAGTCGTTTATGTATCTTGGTAACGTTGTCGGCCCGCTGATTGGCGCATCGGTATCGGCGATGGCGGGTTTCCGTTGGGTATTTATCGCTACGGCGATTATTGTGCTGATCAATATCTGGCAGCTGGCTATCATGCTGCGTCGTAGTCGCCGTACCGCCGCCTGAGCCCTTTCTTTCTCTTCGACCGGTATTGACGTCACTCCATCAATGCCGGTTTTTGATCTTCCTCATCTATAAATGCATCACCGATCACAAAACGATCATTTTCACCTCTTACCCCCTTCTATTTGTAACTGTTACGCGTATACAGTTACGCGTAACAGTTATGGAAAAAGAGGTTTTATGAGAAATTTATTCGATTTATCAGGGAAACGTGCGCTCATTACCGGTTCTGCTCAGGGGATTGGCAATCTACTGGCCGGTGGCCTTGCAGAGTATGGCGCAGAGATAATCATTAACGACCGTACCCAGGAACGGGCAGACCAGGCGGCGCAGGCGTTGGTGGCTCAGGGCCACCGCGCAGTAGGTTATGCGTTTGACGTGACTCAGGCGGCGGAGGTTGAGCAGGCAATTGCCCGTATCGAAGAGGAATTCGGTGCAATTGATATTTTAATTAATAACGCCGGGATCCAGCGCCGCTACCCTTTCACTGAATTCCCTGAAGAGGAATGGGATCGGGTTATTGAAGTTAACCAGAAAGGCGTTTTCCTTGTCTCGCAGCAGGTGGCGAAATATATGATGACGCGCCGTGCGGGAAAAATAATTAATATTTGTTCAATGCAAAGTGAATTAGGTCGCAAAACCATTACTCCGTACGCCGCATCGAAAGGAGCAGTTAAAATGCTGACCCGAGGAATGTGCGTGGAGCTGGCAGAATATAATATTCAGGTCAACGGAATTGCGCCGGGCTATTTTGCTACCGAAATGACGACCGCGCTGGTGAACGACGAGGCGTTTTCCGCCTGGCTATATCAGCGGACCCCGGCAGCGCGCTGGGGAAAACCGGAAGAGTTGATTGGCGCGGCGGTGTATCTGGCTTCGCCAGCAGCAAACTTCGTTAACGGCCATTTGTTGTTTGTGGATGGCGGGATGCTTGCTGCCGTTTAAATACCCGTCATACTTCAAGTTGCAAGTGCGTTGGCTTTCCTCGCTCACCCCAGTCACTTACTGGAGTAAGCTCCTGGGGACTCCCTGCGTCGCCGCCTTCCTGCAACTCGAATTATTTAGGGTATATAAGGTTTTGTCACTTTCAGGCGCAGACTTACAGCATGAGCCTGAAAAGATAATTAAACTCGTGGATGATATTCATTATCTGAGGATTGCTTATGCAAATGCTCGCGAAATTACCAGCGCGTCGCTGGTGGTATTTAATGCCGATTATTTTTATTACCTATAGTCTGGCGTACCTTGACCGCGCGAATTATGGCTTTGCCGCTGCGGCGGGAATTGAAAGTGATTTAGGCATTACTAAAGGCACCGCGTCGCTGATTGGCGCACTCTTTTTTCTCGGCTATTTCTTTTTCCAGGTACCCGGTGCGATATATGCGGTAAAACGCAGCGTGCGCAAAATGATTTTCTTTAGCCTTATTTTATGGGGCTTCTGCGCGGCTGCGACCGGGTTTGTCAGTAATATTCCGATGCTGATGGCGATTCGCTTTACTCTTGGCGTGGTCGAGGCGGCGGTGATGCCCGCGATGCTGATTTACATCAGCAACTGGTTTACCAAAACCGAGCGTTCGCGCGCCAATACCTTCTTGATCCTCGGAAACCCGGTGACCGTGCTGTGGATGTCTATCGTATCCGGCTACCTGATTCAGTCCTGGGGCTGGCGTGAAATGTTCATCATCGAAGGTATTCCTGCGGTGTTGTGGGCAATATGCTGGTGGATCCTGGTCCGCGATAAACCCTCTGAGGTCTCCTGGCTGAATGAGCAGGAAAAAGAGACCCTGCAGAAGGCGATGGATAGCGAACAGAGCAATATCAAGCCGGTACGTAACTATGGTGAAGCGCTGCGTTCGCGCAATGTGATTATGCTGTGCGCCGTGCATGCGTTGTGGAGCATTGGCGTATACGGTTTCATGATGTGGATGCCGTCGATTCTGAAAAACGCCGCGCAGATGGATATTGTAGCGGTAGGTTGGCTGGCGGCGGTGCCGTATCTGGCGGCGATCTGTCTGATGCTGACGGTCTCCTGGTTGTCAGATAAGTTCCAGAATCGTAAGCTGTTTATTTGGCCGTTGTTGCTGATTGCCGCTATCGCCTTCTTTGGTTCCTGGATGGTGGGTGACCAGGCGTTCTGGTTCTCCTATGCGCTGCTGGTGATCGCTGCTGCCTGTATGTATGCGCCTTACGGTCCTTTCTTCGCGCTGATCCCGGAACTGCTGCCGCGTAACGTCTCCGGCGTGTCGATGGGCTTGATTAACAGCTTCGGCGCGCTCGGTGCTTTCCTCGGCGCGTGGCTGGTCGGTTATTTGAATGGGATTACGGGCGGGCCAGGTGTTTCTTACACCTTTATGGCGATCGCGCTGTTGGCTTCGGTGGTGCTGATGTACAACGTGCGTGCCAATAACGAACCTTCCTCGTCATCGGTCACGGCAAAAAAGGTCGCGGGTTAACATAAACCGTAGCTGCTGTGGTAAGGTTCTCTGCGAGTACATAAGTCGTTTGTTGCAGAGAACCCGATGAAAAACAACCGGATGACATTACAGGATATCGCCAACCTGGCAGGGCTGAATAAGATGACGGTGAGCCGTTATTTACGCGACCCCAGCCAGGTTTCCCAGCGCAGCCGTGAGCTGATTTCAAAGGTCATGGAAGAGAACAACTATATCCCTAATCGGGCACCGGAAATTCTGCTCAATGCGCGCAGCAAAACGATAGGCGTGCTGATCCCCTCTTTTCGCAATCAGATTTTCGCCGATGTGTTGGCCGGTATTGAATCGGTAACCTCCGCGCACCAGTACCAGACCCTGATCGCCAACTACGAATATGACCCGCAGCGCGAAGAGCGCGAAGTGCTCAATTTGCTCTCCTATAATATTGATGGCCTGATCCTGACCGGCAAGCAGCATAGCGATCGCATGATTCAGTATGTACGCGCCAGCGGTATTCCAGTTGCGGAACTGATGGACTTCGGCGGCCAGCAGCTTGATATTCAGGTGGGGTTCGATAACGAAAAGGCGGCGTGGGATATGACTAACGCCTTTCTCGAAAGCGGCAAACGGTCAATTGCCTTTTTTGGTTCAATGGACGACCCTCGCGACCTCAGTCGTTTTCGCGGCACCGAGCTGGCGCTGGAGGTTCATGGCCTGAAGGCGTATCACATGGCTCCGCGCACCATCTCCTCGGTCGCCCTTGGCCGGCAGATGTTCCTGCAAACGCAGCAGTCGCGCCCGGATATCGACGCCATTTTTTGTACCAATGACGATCTGGCGGTGGGGGTATTACTGGAATGTCAGTCACAGGGCAAAGCGGTACCAAAAGAGATAGCCATAGCCGGTTTTCATGGGCTAGAAATTGGTCGCGCACGTTTACAGAAAATAGCCAGCGTCATTACCCCACGTTATGACATCGGTAAAACAGCAAGCGAAATACTGATCGCCCGATTGGCAGGTAAAGACGCGCCGGACAGCGTTAATCTGGCCTACCAGATATATTATGGTGATACGTTATAGTTATCGATGGAATAGTAATATTCCATTTTATTCTTACGTTGATGAATTTGGTTATGAGGCTTATTAATTGCTGCTGAGTATATTCCATGGTCTGAATAAGTAATGAGCAAAACGTTTCGCTTAATATGAGATGGAAAGAGGTGTTATTTTTAAAAATAATACTGGTGTCCGATGGCTGATGTGTGACATAAATAGCAGCCTACGGACCTCACATTAAGGATAACGCATTGTGAAGAATCTCATTGCTGAGCTACTGGTGAAACTGGCGCAGAAGGAAGAGGAAGCAAAGGAGTTAACGGCCCAGGTTGAGGCGCTGGAAGTGGTCGTCACCGCGCTGTTGCGCCATATGGCGCAGGATGCCCAGCAGGCATTAATCAACGATATTGAGCAGGCCATCGAGCAGGCAAGCCCTGGTCCGCTGGTCGATGACCGTGACACCCAGCTATTACAGCAATATATAAAGAAGCTGTTACGGCATCCTCGTAGTTAGCCTCTGTGACAAGATATGGATGCTGTCATTTTACTGTCACATCGCTTTTATAAAGTCTCCCTCGTTTTGTTTTTTAAAGTATTTTTTACATGGAGACGATAAAAGTGAAATTAAGCGCCCTGTTTATTGCCCTGATACCTCTGCTGGGCTCCCCGATTATTCATGCTGAAACGATACCCGCACCGGTTCTGGAAAATCGTGCCGCTCAGGGCGATATCACGACGCCGGGCGGAGCGCGTCGTTTAAGCGGTGATCAGACCGAAGCGCTGCGTGCTTCGTTAATCAACAAGCCGGCTAAAAATATTATTTTGCTGATTGGCGACGGGATGGGTGATTCTGAAATTACCGCCGCGCGAAATTATGCTGAAGGGGCGGGCGGTTTCTTTAAAGGTATTGACGCGCTGCCGCTGACCGGCCAGTACACCCATTATTCTCTGGATAAGAAAACCGGCAAGCCGGATTATGTTACCGACTCCGCCGCTTCCGCGACGGCCTGGACCACGGGTGTGAAAAGTTACAACGGTGCGCTGGGCGTCGATATCCATGAAAAAGATCATCAGACCATCCTTGAGTTGGCAAAAGTAGCAGGTTTAGCGACCGGTAACGTCTCAACGGCGGAGCTACAGGATGCGACCCCGGCTGCGCTGGTGGCGCACGTCACTTCGCGTAAATGCTATGGCCCAAGCGTGACCAGCGAAAAATGCGCCAGCAACGCGCTGGAAAAGGGCGGTAAAGGTTCCATTACCGAACAACTGCTGAATGCCCGCGCCGACGTGACGCTGGGCGGCGGGGCGAAAACCTTCGCTGAGAGCGCCACGGCAGGCGAGTGGCAGGGTAAAACGCTGCACGATCAGGCAATCGCTCGTGGCTACCAGATTGTCACCGATGCCAGCTCTTTGAACGCCATCAACCAGGCGAACCAGGACAAGCCGCTGTTGGGGCTCTTCTCTCAGGGCAATATGCCGGTACGCTGGGAGGGGCCGAAAGCCTCTTATCATGGCAATATCGACAAAGCCGCGGTGACCTGTACCCCGAACCCGAAACGTGATGCCTCGGTACCGACGCTGGCGCAGATGACGGAAAAAGCTATCGATCTGCTGAGCAGCAATGAAAAAGGCTTTTTCCTGCAGGTGGAAGGCGCATCTATCGATAAACAGGACCACGCGGCGAATCCGTGCGGTCAGATTGGTGAAACCGTCGATCTGGACGAAGCGGTGCAGAAGGCGCTGGAATTCGCCAAAAAAGATGGCAATACCCTGGTCATCGTTACCGCCGACCATGCACACTCCAGCCAGATTATTCCGGCAGACACCAAAGCTCCGGGCCTGACGCAGGCGCTGAACACCAAAGATGGTGCGGTGATGGTGATGAGCTATGGCAACTCTGAAGAAGAATCGATGGAGCATACTGGCACCCAGCTGCGTATCGCCGCCTATGGCCCGCACGCCGCTAACGTGGTCGGTTTAACCGATCAGACTGATCTGTTCTACACCATGAAAGCCGCACTAAATCTGAAATAGCCCGCAGCCGGTAGCGAATTTTCGTTACCGGCTGGTTTTTTCTCCATCAGCGACCAGACTTACAGAGATCCACTCATAGAAGGATGGTGCGATGAAAATAACATTACTTGTGACCCTACTTTTTGGCCTGGTATTTATGACGGCGGTGAGTGCCGCGGAAAAAGAGTTGACCCCACAGCAGCAGAAGATGAGCGTCTGTAATAAAGAGGCGTCATCGAAGTCGTTGAAAGGGGATGAGCGTAAGACGTTTATGAGTAACTGCCTGAAGAAAGATGCCACCACGCAAGACGGCAAGGGGCTAACGCCTCAGCAGCAAAAAATGCGTGAGTGCAACGCTCAGGCGACCCAGCAGTCTCTGAAAGGGGACGATCGCAGCAAATTTATGAGCGCCTGCCTGAAAAAACAGGTGTAAGAAACAAACGGGTGAGGGGTAACCTCACCCGCTATTCGGCATTTAAATCAGGAGCGGCTCAGCTTCTCTGATTTTTCCATGCATTTGACCATCGCTTCGATAACGGCGGAGCGAAAACCTTTCTCTTCCAGCACGCGCACGGCTTCAATTGTGGTGCCGCCAGGCGAGCAAACCATATCCTTCAGCGTACCTGGATGCTCCCCGCTTTCGAGCACCATTTTTGCGGAGCCCATCACTGCCTGTGCCGCAAATTTGTAAGCCTGAGCACGCGGCATTCCACCGAGCACCGCGGCATCGGCCATCGCTTCGATAAACATAAAGACGTAGGCCGGAGCGGAGCCGCTGACGCCAACTACCGGGTGAATCATCTGCTCGGCGATCAGCTCTGCCTGGCCAAAACAGCGGAAGATAGTCAGGATTTCGGCTGTTTCTTCGGGGCTGACCAGCGCGTTTGGAGTGACCGAGGTCATGCCTGCATTGACCAGAGACGGCGTATTGGGCATGGCGCGAACTATTTTGCGGTCATGGCCCAGCGCGCGTGCCAGCTGGTCGAGCGTTACGCCTGCGGCAATGGAAACGACCAGCGAGTCTTTATTCAGGCTGGAGGCCACGTCGCTGAGCACTTTGACCATCACTCCCGGTTTTACGGCGCCGAAAACGATATCCGCCACCTGGGCGACTTCCTGCGCGCTTTGTGCTGCATTAATGCCGTACTGGTCGTGCAGGGCCGCGACTTTGTCCGGCGACGGGGTGTAGACCCAGATTTGCCCCGGCTGAACCTGTCCGCTGGCGATCAGGCCGCCCAGGATGGCCTTGCCCATATTGCCGCAACCGATAAAGCCGATTTTCTTCTCCATCACCAATCCCCTTTGTTTTGTCGTTAGTTCTCTAGCTTATCATCAAATAGCCCTCCGGGGACTTCGCCGTTTACGGCGGAGAGCAGTCAACTTGTCGCTTTCACGAAAGGCAAAAGCAGGTAACAATACGGTTTCTCTTTTTCGTCGACAGGAGCCGCAATGGCTATTTGGGTTGATGCGGACGCGTGTCCGAATGTGATTAAAGATATTTTGTTCCGTGCCGCCGAGCGCGCGCAAATCTCAACGACGCTGGTAGCTAATCAGCCGCTGCGCGTTCCACCGTCGCGTTTCATCCGCACCCTGCGCGTGGCCCAGGGTTTTGACGTAGCGGATAACGAAATAGTGCGCTTATGCGAGCCGGGAGATCTGGTTATTACGGCGGATATCCCGCTGGCAGCTGAAGTTCTGGAAAAGGGCGGCGCGGCGCTGAATCCGCGCGGTGAGCGTTACAGCGAGGCAACTATTCGCGAGCGTCTGACGATGCGTGATTTTATGGAAACGATGCGGGCCAGCGGCGTACAGACCGGCGGCCCGGATAGTTTATCCCAGCGCGACCGACAACAGTTTGCCGCCGCGCTGGAAAAATGGCTGTTAGAGATCAAACGACAGCAGAATTAAACCCAGCTATCGTCGTCGCTGCCGAAATCGCTATCGTCGCCAAAACCGGCGTCGAAATCGGAATTATAAGCACTGTTATCGGCAAGGAACTGTCCATCATCCTGGCGGAAGGTATCGTCTGCCGTGCTGGTGTCCTGTGCCTGGCTAAGGTCCGGCTGCGGTTTGTCTTCAATAATATTGACGATCTCCTGTGGGTGCGAACCGCTGAACATATTCGTCAGCATATTCCCGAGCACCACACCGCCAGCAACGCCTGCCGCCGTTTGCAGCGCGCCTGCCATAAATCCCCCGCCGCTGCGTGCCGTCGCCTGTGGAACATAGTTTTGCGCCTGCTGGGCGTACTGCGGCTGCGCGTTAGCCTGCGGTCGGCCGTATTGCTCTGAGCCAGGAATCGGGTCAGAGCCGCGAGACTGGCCGCCACCAAACAGTCCAGAGAGAAATCCGCCGCTGCTTGGTTTCGCCGCCTGAAGCTGCGTCACCTGACTTTCCAGCGCCTGAATGCGGTCATTGAGCTGTTTGATCGCCGCTTCCTGAATCAGGATAGTTTGCGCCATATAGTAGGGGGCGGAAGGCTGCTCGCTGACGTGCTGGGCAATCCGCTCTTCAGCGCTGGCATCGCGGGATGCGCTGCGGGTCTCGGCCTCTTTCAGCCGGGAAAACAGTCCATCAATAAGGCGTTGCTCTTCAGATTGCATAATACATTCCTCAGTCATACTAATTAATGAGCGTCAGAGTCTCTCTGAACGAACCATGTTGTAAATATGTTGCCGCGTAAAGCTATGCAGAAATGTGTTACTGTTTACGCCAGACTGCGAACAAAAAATAACTTTTGCGGGAAAGTAAAGCTGGCATAACACCAAATGCAATGATAAGTTTACATGTAAAGTCCTTTCAAATACTAAGGTGAAAGGGTTTGTAGATGGTGTGTAACGTTTATTTTACGGATGTCATTGAGTAAGTTTGCGGTACCATTGTTTCTCTTTTCGCTTTCTTTATATCCGCAAAACGCGGAACCAAGGGGTCTTCGGTAATGGCACAGCTAATTTTTCTTGTCGGGCCTCGCGGCTGCGGTAAAACAACCATCGGTCACGCGCTGGCGCAAGTTCGCAGTTTCCAGTTTGCTGACACGGACCATGAGCTGCAGGAACATGAGCAGCGCACGGTCGCGGCTATCGTCCAGCAGGAAGGCTGGGAGCGTTTTCGCGCGCTGGAAACTCAGGCTCTGGAAAGAGTCGCGAAGCCGGCGACGATTATCGCCACCGGTGGCGGCATTATTCTTAGTGAATACAACCGTCAGTTTATGCGTGAGAACGGCGTCGTGATTTATCTGGAAGCCTCGGTTTCTGCACTGATTGACCGCCTGGAGGCCTATCCGAAAGCTGAGCAGCGTCCGACGCTGACCGGGAAACCCATCCGCGATGAAGTGGGTGAGGTGTTGGCGCAGAGAGAAGCGCTGTATCGTGCTGCCGCGCATCATATTATTGATGCGACCGTATCGCCGGATGAAGTGGTTGAGCAGATTATGGCGACGGTTTGCGGGGCGACCTACAGCAGTTAAGATTTTGCTTACGGTAAACGGATCGGCTGCGCCTATACTTTAAAATTCTTAAAGTAGAAAAAGGAAGCGTTATGCCGACCAAACCTCCATATCCAAGAGAAGCGCGTATCGTTGCTGTTGAAAAAGGGCCGGAAGGTCAATCGGTGACATGGTATGAACTACGCGCTGATCATCCCACGCCCAACTCGCTTATCAGCGAGCATCCCTCAGAACAAGAAGCGCGAGATGCAAAACAGCGCTACGAAGATCCTGACAAATCATAATTCCCCTATTAATGTCCGGGACTCGCTCTGAAAAGGCCCGTTACCGGGCATCTATCACATTTTTAATCTATTAGCAGTACTAATGATTACCTAAGTTATGGATTTTCAGGAGCGTTTTTAACGCTTCTGGAATCTTTACATTCTATAGCGGCGCTAACCTGCTACGCTTCTCGACGGTTGATTTTTAGTCACCATGGGGCAGATGTTGTTAATAGAAGCCTGTTTTTAAACAGCGGTACTGGAAAGGTACATGATATGAGTAGTGCATCGATGGCTATTTTGACCATTGGGGTAGTACCGGTGGCGGAGATGTTGCCGCTTTTAACCGAGCATATCAGGGAAGATCAAATCACCCACATTAGCCTGCTTGGCAAAATGGCGCGTGAAAAGGTTATGCAGGAGTATGCCGTGGAATCCGGCGAAGAGACGTTACTGACCTTGCTGAGCGATAATCAAATTGCGCAGGTCTCTCGGCAAAAGGTAGAGCGGGATTTGCGTAGTGCTATCGCGATGCTCGACAAACAACATTACGATCTTATTTTACTGATGAGTACCCATCCTTTTCGCGGCTTTGCGGCGAATAATGCGATCCTGCTCGAACCGCAAAGGATCATCCCGCCGCTGGTGGCATCCATTGTTGACGGTCACCAGGTTGGGGTGATTGTTCCGGTTGAAGAGATTTTGCCGCTACAGCAGGAGAAATGGCGGGTGTTAGAAAATACACCACTGTATGCCATCTCCAATCCGGTTAGCGGTAGCAAAGATGATTTACTGGCCGCGGCCAGGGAGTTGATAGCGCAAGGGGCTGATGTACTGATGCTGGATTGTCTGTGCTACCACCAGCAGCATCGTGACGTGTTACAAAAAGCGCTGGATATTCCGGTTCTATTGTCAAATGTGCTGGTATCAAGGCTGGCGGCAGAACTATTAGTCTAACCTGATGCAACGCGTTAATTTTGCGTGACAGGGGCAAGGAGCGCCCCCTATATTGTGCCTTCAACACAAGATCATAAGGGCGAGTTTATGCTTCAAAGCAATGAATACTTTGACGGAAAAGTAAAATCTATTGGCTTCACCAGCAGCAGCACTGGTCGTGCAAGCGTGGGCGTGATGGCGGAAGGGGAATATACCTTTGGCACCGGGCAGCCCGAAGAGATGACCGTGGTTAGCGGCGCGCTGAACGTGCTTCTGCCGGGTGAAACCGAGTGGAAAGTGTATGCTGCCGGTGAAGTATTCAACGTTCCGGGGAATAGCGAGTTTAATTTGCAGGTGGCTGAACCAACTTCCTATCTGTGCCGCTATCTGTAAGACAAATATCCTTCCTGCTCAGGCAGGAAGGAATGAGTGAGGTTAACGCTGCGCTTCGCCGCCTAATCCTTCCACCAGATTCTGAATTAGCGCGGCCAGTTCGCCGGTCATCAGAATAAAGTCCGCGTCAAAGCGCTGAGCGAAATCTTCCCGGTCAATATCTTCATTCTGATCGCGCAACTCATCACAGAACTTCAGGCGTTTAATCGAACCATCATCGCACATCAGGAACTGAATACGCTGCTGCCAGTCGAGAGCCAGTTTGGTAACCACTTTACCGGCTTCAATGTGCACGGCAATTTCGTCGCTGACCAGATCCTGTTTCTTCGCGCGGATCACGCCACCATCTTCCAGCATTGCTTTCAGCTCGGCTTCATCCAGCAACTGGAAGCCCTGAGCCACGGTACCGGAACGAACCCACTCGGTGAGCGTCAGCTCGATCGGGTTTTCCAGCGCCAGCGGGACGACCGGCAGCGAGCCGAGGGTTTTACGCAGCAGCGCCAGCGTATCTTCCGCTTTTTTGGCGCTGGCGCAGTCCACCATGATCAACCCGTTGACGGTATCGATCCACATCATGGTCTGGCTGAAACGGCTGAAAGCGCGCGGCAGCAGAGAGTGCAGCACTTCGTCTTTCAGCGAGTCTTTCTCGGTTTTCTTTAGCTTGCGGCCCTGCTCGGCTTCAAGCTTAAAGATCTTCGCTTCCAGCGCCTGTTTGATCACCGGCGACGGCAGGATCTTTTCTTCTTTACGTGCGCAGATAACTATCTGGCCATTTGCCGTATGCGTCAGCGCATCGCTGCGCGATCCCATCGGCGAAACCCAACCAGTTTTGGCCATATCCTGGCTGCCACACGGGGTAAATGTCAGCTCGGCCAGCTGTTTTTCCATCTCCTCGGCACGCAAGGAAATGTCGCGGCTGAGACGATAAACCATTAAATTTTTGAACCACAGCATGATAATTTCCACGGCTTTGTCGTTAAATCCAGCGGGCATGATAGCGAATTGTCGCTATGCTTGCATTGTTAATCGGGGAGAGGAATTTACAGTGCGCATTGGGATTGATTTAGGTGGAACAAAAACGGAAGTCATCGCGCTGAGTGACCAGGGAGAGCAACTATTTCGCCACCGTTTGCCCACGCCGAGGGACGACTATCGGCAGACTATAGAGACGATTGCCTTGTTGGTGGAGATGGCTGAACAGGCTACGGGGCAGCGCGGCACGGTCGGTATGGGGATCCCCGGCTCGATTTCACCCTATACCGGCGTGGTCAAAAATGCCAACTCGACCTGGCTCAACGGCCAGCCGTTTGATAAAGATCTCAGTCAGCGCCTGAATCGCGAAGTGCGTCTGGCAAATGATGCCAACTGTCTGGCGGTATCGGAAGCAGTAGACGGCGCGGCGGCCGGGGCGCAAACGGTATTTGCGGTGATTATCGGTACCGGTTGCGGTTCCGGCGTGGCGCTAAATGGGCGTGCCCATATTGGTGGTAACGGTACTGCGGGCGAGTGGGGACACAATCCGCTGCCGTGGATGGATGAAGACGAACTGCGCTATCGCGCGCAAGTGCCGTGCTACTGCGGCAAGCAGGGCTGTATCGAAACCTTTATTTCCGGCACCGGCTTTGCGACCGATTATCAACGATTGAGCGGTAATCCGCTGAAAGGCCGCGAGATTATGCTGCGCGTCGATGAGCAGGATCCGCTGGCTGAACTGGCGCTGAGCCGTTATGAAATGCGGCTGGCGAAGTCGCTGGCTCACGTAGTGAATATTCTCGACCCGGATGTCATTGTGCTGGGCGGGGGGAT
Source organism: Klebsiella sp. (assembly GCF_027492335.1). Lineage (NCBI taxonomy): Bacteria > Pseudomonadati > Pseudomonadota > Gammaproteobacteria > Enterobacterales > Enterobacteriaceae > Klebsiella > Klebsiella sp. Next base: position 15,226 of record NZ_JAPUEW010000008.1, read on the forward strand.
GAGCAATATCGAGCGATTGTATCAAACGCTGCCGAATCTGCTGAAACTCTGGGTCTTCGGCGGCGAGTGTGAGACGCCGATTCGCCAGGCGATGCATGGTGATTCCAGCGGCGTGCGAGGCGCGGCCTGGCTGTGGCCGCTGTAAATAATGAGCCCGTTGCGCGGTTGGTGCTGCGCAACGGATGTTGGTTGCTTACAGATCCGGGATCTCTTCCAGAGCATAGTAAATCGTAAGCCCCAGTTTTTTCCCTTCCTGAATATCCAGGTCTGCCCCCCGGGATTGGCCCGGCATTCGCAAAATAGCGTTACAACGGCTAATCAAACGGTGCGCGACGGGATAGAGATACTCCTCGCTAATCGGATCGCCAATTTCCTTTGAACCTGCCGCTTTGGCAACAGGTAAAGCCAACCATTCGCCAACCACGGGGATATGACCTTTTTGGTAAACGCTTAGCGCAACCTGCGCCATGTTGTTCAGGTTAGCGTCGATTAATTCCGGGCGATTATTGGTGCCGCTGCGTACCGGGCCGGCGATCAAAATAAGAGAGCTTTTCATGTTTAAGACCTTATTGATGCGTGAAAGGGAGTGCTATTGAAGGTTTCATTTCCTGTGGCACTTTCCGTCAGTCAAAACTGTTAATGCACGAATTTGCACGAAATGCATGATTAACAGTCATGGTTGAGATTTTAGGTAACTTATCATGCAGTTTCGTGTAACATCAAGATTAATCGTGAATGAAATGTTTGCATGTAATGCGCCGAACGGCAAAATGCGGCCTCTCCCCGAAGGGAGGGGCCTTTTGTGAGGATATTGATGGGGGAGAACTACTCGACGGCGAAGGTTTTATCCAGGCGGCTATAACCCAGCCCGTTGATTTTTTTCACTTTAATTTGTACGGGGATACGCTCTTTCATTGCCTCGACGTGGCTTATCACGCCAATAATCTTGCCGCTGGCGTTAAGTGCATCCAGCGCATCCAGCGCGGTATCAAGGGTTTCGCTATCCAGCGTACCGAAACCCTCATCAAGAAACAGCGAGTCGATTCGCGTTTTATGGCTCACCAGGTCGGACAGCGCCAGCGCCAGAGCGAGGCTGACGAGGAAGCTCTCGCCGCCGGAAAGGGTCCGTGTGTCGCGCACCGCATCCGCCTGCCAGGTATCGACCACTTCCAGCTCCAGCGCCTCACTGGCTTTACGTTGCAACAGATAGCGACCATGCAGGCGGTTGAGTTGATGGTTGGCCAGCCATACCAGATTATCCAGCGTCAGCCCCTGGGCGAATTTACGGAATTTATCGCCCTCTTTGGAGCCGATAAGCGAGTTCAGCCACGCCCAGTCCTCCACTTCCTGAGCCGCGCGTTCCATCTGCTGGTGTAACGACTGCTGACGCTGCTGGTTTTCGCTATTCTGCTTCAGTTGCTGGCGAATTTCGCCCTGACGGGCACTGTTCTCGCGCAGTCGCGACGCCAGTTGCTGGAGTTTTTCCTGTACTTGCTCAAGCGGCTGGCTGATGTCCGTTTCTGCTGGCGGTTGCTGACTGTGGCTATCCAGCGTTTCGCGGGCACGCAGCGCCAGCGCCTGATTCTGCTGTAGCGTGCTCTCCAGCGTCTGCTTCAGCCGTTCGAGGCGCAGGCGCGTCTCTTCATCCAGCAGTGCGGCAAGGAATGCCTGCTGGTCGGCGAACGGGCTGGCGGCCAGCGCGGCGCTGAACTGTTTTTCGGTCTCCGTTAGCTGAGTTTGTTGCTGATTTTCCTGCTGCCCCAGCGTTTGCCACTGGCTCTGAAGCGCCAGGCAGTCGTCATGCACCTGACGCCAGCCTTCCAGCGGCGCGGGCTCGGCTTGTTGCTCGGTTTCCGGTAGTGCTTCCAGTAGCGGCGTCAACTGCTGGAGCTGCTCCTGAATAGCCGTGGCTTCGTTCTGTTTGTTTTGCCAGCTGCGGGTCTCTTCTTCCCGCAGCGCTAACCAGTTCGTGGCCTGGTCCGGGGCGGGTAAGCTCAGAGCAAACGCGCTCAGCTCAGCCGCCAGTGCGACGCTGCGCTGCTCTTGTTCTTGCTGAAGCTGTTGCAGCTGCTGCTGGCACTCCTGCTGCTGGGCCTGCCAGTTCAAGCGTTGTTGGTGCTGATATAGCCGCTGTTCATGCTCTTGCTGCGCATCCAGCCAGCCGGGAATATCATCCTTCGGCTTCAGGTCGATATTTAATCCGGCGATCGTCGCCTGCCATTGTGATGTGAGCGCTTGCTCCTGTTGGAGAAGGGATGTTTTCTCGGCGGTCTCTTTTTGCTGCTGTTTAAGCAGTGCATCCAGCTCGCCGCGAACCTGTGCCCCGGCCTCTGCTAGTTGTTTAACTTCGCGCTCTAGCGCATCACGACGCGCCTGGTTAACGCCGGGAACCAGCGCCTGATACTCGGCGATAGCCGGATGCTGTTCGGAACCGCAGAGCGGGCACGGTGAGCCGGGCTGGAGACGGGCGCGATCGGCCTCAAGTCCGGCAATCCGCGCCTCCATTTCACACAGGGCTTTCACATCGCTGAACTGCTGATTCTTCTCTTTATAGGCCTGTCGGCGCTGAGCCAGAGTCGCTTCCAGCTTTTCCTGTTCCTGTTTGCTGGCCTGTTCGGCGGCATTTAGCTGTAATAATCGTTGGCTGAGCGGTTGTAGCTGGCTATAGAGAGAAGAAAGCTGCTGACGCAGAGGCCGGGCCTTTGTGTGCTGCGTCAACTCGAGGGCCACTTGTTCGGCATCCAGCGTTAGCATGGCTGAGGGGAGTTCAGCCAGCCTGCGGGTCGTTTCCGTCAGGCGCTGTTGCAGGGTGGATTGCTGCTGCGCATCGCGGGCCTGCTGTTGAAACGCTGCCCGCCAGCCCGCCAGCGCATTTCCCCACTGCTGATAGCGGTCGTGCTCTTTTAGCCATGCGGATAGCGTGTGCTGTTGGCCGCGCAGGCGCTCTGACTGCTGCTGGGCGGCGAGACGAATGCCTGCCCGCAGCCGTAGCCGTTCATGTAAGCGAGTATTTACTTCTTCTCTCTGGTGGCGGGTTTGCGCCAGCGCGGTGGCTTGTTCCTGCTGGCGCGTCCAATGCGGGCGCAAGTGTTCGGCGGGCTGCGCATTGAGCAGTGCGGTCAGCTGCGGCTGCGCCTGTTCGAGCGCAGACTGCGCCTCGCGCAGCGTGGCCTGGGCCTTCAGATTTTCTGTCGTCAGCTCTTCACGACGCATCAGCCATTGACGGGCGTTTTGCAGACTGGTTTGCTCGCTAACCTGCTGTTTTTCTTCATCAGTAAGTACTTGCAAACTTTGCTGGAGCGCCTGCTGCTGCTCGTCACTCAGCAGCAGGACGCCGGAAGCCTGGGCCTGAAGTTTTTCCAGCTCGATGCGGGCAAGCTTATGCTTTTCAAAGACCTGGGCTGAAATCTGACCGTAAATTTCGGTACCGGTTAGCTCTTCCAGCAGCTCGGCGCGCTCTTTGGGTTTGGCGTTGAGGAAGGCGGCGAACTGCCCCTGCGACAGCAGCATTGAGCGGGTGAAGCGACCATAATCCAGCCCGGTGAGGGTGGCGGTCATTTCCAGCTTATCTTTGACCTTATCGGCGAGGATTTTGCCGTCGTCGCAGCGCGCCAGCTCGACGCGCGGGGCCTGTAGATTACCATCCGGCTGGTTTCTTGCCCGGTTCTGGCTCCAGAAGGCGCGGTAGGCGATGTCTTTGACCTCGAACTCCACTTCTGCCAGACATTCGGCGGTGTCGCGGGTCATCAGATCGTTCTGCGACTGCGATACGCTGCTCAGACGCGGGGTTTCGTGATACAGCGCGAGACAGATGGCGTCGAGCAGGGTGGTTTTTCCGGCACCGGTCGGCCCGGTAATGGCGAACAGCCCGTTGCTGGCGAACGGCTCGGCGGTGAAATCGATTTTCCACTCGCCTTTGAGCGAGTTGAGGTTTTTCAGACGTAAGCTCAGGATTTTCACAGGCGATCCTCACCGTTCAGACTGTGCAGCGTTTCATTAAACAGTTGTTCCAGACGCTGCTGCTGCGCCTCTTCCAGGGTTTCCAGCGCCAGACGACGGGCGAATACGTCCTCGACCTGCAGTTCGCTGAGCGTTTCCCGCCGTTCTCCCGCCAGTATGCGCTCGCGCTGGGCACGGCTGCGGCGTACCAGCAGCACTTCTACCGGTAGAGTTTCGGTCTGTGCCTGGATTTTGCGTTGAATATCATGTAAATACTCGTCGCTGGTGATTTCAATATCCAGCCAGACGGCGGGTTGCTGGCTATTATCTTGCCACTGATTCAACTGCTCGCTGATGCTGGCGAAATCGCCCTTTAATACTGCCAGCGGCTGGGTAATGGGGACGATGAGCGGCGTGACGTCCGTCAGACGACCATTGCTAAAGGTCACCAGGTTGACGCTTTTGTTTTTCCCGGTTTCGTCAAAGCTCAGCGGGATGGGCGATCCGCTGTAGCGAATATGCTCGCAGCCACCCACCACTTGCGCCCGGTGAATATGGCCAAGCGCGATGTAATCGGCAGGGGGAAAGTGGCTTGCCGGAAAGGCATCGAGGGTGCCGATATAGATTTCGCGAACCGCGTCGCTTTTGCTGGCGCCGACGGTGGTCAAATGACCGCTGGCGATAATCGGCAGCGGCTGGTCGCCACGCAGTTCGCAGGCCTGCTGGTACTGCTGCTGATAGTAGTCGCTGATGGCGCTGAGAAGCTGCTGTTGCTTTTCGCCGCTGGAGTGACCGGCCTGGCTGGTGACCAGCTCGCGCGGGCGCAGGAACGGCACAGGGCAAAAAATCGCCCCCGCTGAACCATCACGCAAGGGCAGAATAAAAGGGGCGTGACCGGCATTGGCGACTACCGTGGTTTTCAGGAAGGCGAGAATATCCCGCGATTCATTGAGGGTCGCCACCGAATCGTGGTTTCCCGCCAGTACTACCAGTTGGCAGTCGGTCTGCTGTAGCTGAACGACAAAGCGGTTATACAGCTCACGCGCGTAGCTCGGCGGGGAGCCGGTATCAAAAATATCGCCCGCGACAATAATGGCATCAACCTCATGCTCCTGGGCGCTGGTCAGCAGCCAGTCGAGAAACGCCTGATGCTCAGCGGCGCGGCTTTTGCTGTAAAAATTTTGCCCAAGGTGCCAGTCAGAAGTGTGAAGGATGCGCATAGTGGTCCCGTAGCGAAAAAAGCGTAAGCGGCATTATATACCCTAAATAATTCGAGTTGCAGGACAAGGCACGCCTTGAATAGCGCTTGCGCTGGCCCCGTAGGGGCGAGGCCCATGGATGGGCCGAGTAATCCGTAGCCAACGCACAAGCAACTTGAAGTATGACGGATATAACACTGCACTCCGGTGAGTTAAGTCCGTGTCACAATTCAAAATCCCTTGTTCATCTGCCCGTCATTTTTTTCATAAATCTGTCATAAATCTGACGCATAATGGCCGCGCACTTCTATACTGATGGCTAAAAAATACAGGGTAAATAATGGCGAGAAGAATTCTGGTCGTTGAAGATGAAGCTCCAATCCGCGAAATGGTCTGCTTTGTTCTGGAGCAAAACGGCTTTCAGCCCGTCGAGGCGGAAGATTTTGACAGCGCGGTTAATCAACTCAATGAACCCTGGCCTGATTTGATTCTCCTTGACTGGATGCTGCCGGGTGGGTCGGGTCTGCAGTTTATTAAACAGCTCAAGCGTGAAGCGATGACCCGCGATATCCCTGTGGTGATGCTGACCGCGCGCGGCGAAGAGGAAGATCGCGTCCGCGGCCTGGAAACCGGCGCGGATGACTACATCACCAAGCCATTCTCTCCGAAAGAGTTGGTGGCGCGAATTAAAGCCGTGATGCGGCGCATTTCGCCGATGGCAGTGGAAGAGGTGATTGAAATGCAGGGGTTGAGTCTCGATCCATCCTCTCACCGCGTCATGACCGGTGAAAACCCGCTGGATATGGGGCCGACGGAGTTTAAATTATTACACTTCTTCATGACGCACCCGGAGCGTGTCTATAGTCGCGAACAGCTGCTCAATCATGTCTGGGGAACTAACGTTTATGTCGAAGACAGAACGGTAGACGTGCATATTCGCCGCCTGCGTAAAGCGCTGGAACATAGCGGCCATGACCGGATGGTACAAACGGTTCGCGGTACGGGATATCGTTTCTCCGCCCGATTCTGAATGTTGACAGGAGTGTGAACCGTGCTGGAACGGCTGTCATGGAAAAGGCTGGCGCTTGAGCTTTTCTTATGTTGTATCCCGGCCCTGATCCTTGGGGTGATTTTTGGTCACCTGCCGTGGTTTTTGCTGGCGGCGGTGACGGGTTTGCTTATCTGGCATTTCTGGAATCTTATGCGTCTGTCGTGGTGGCTGTGGGTTGACCGCAGCATGACACCACCGCCGGGCAGCGGCAGTTGGGAACCGCTTCTGTACGGCTTGCATCAGATGCAGATGCGTAATAAAAAGCGCCGCCGCGAGCTGGGTAGTCTTATAAAGCGTTTTCGCAGCGGTGCAGAATCATTGCCCGATGCGGTGGTGTTGACGACCGAAGAAGGCGTCATGTTCTGGTGTAACGGCCTGGCCCAGCAGACGCTTAATCTGCGCTGGCCGGACGATAACGGTCAGAATATCCTTAACCTGCTGCGCTACCCGGAATTTGCCAACTACCTGAAATATCGTGATTTCTCGAAGCCGTTGAATCTGGTGTTGAATAACGCCAGGCATCTGGAAATTCGCGTGATGCCTTACAGCGACAAACAGCTACTGATGGTGGCGCGCGATGTCACGCAGATGCACCAGCTTGAAGGGGCGCGGCGTAACTTCTTTGCCAACGTCAGTCATGAACTGCGAACTCCACTGACGGTGCTGCAGGGTTACCTGGAGATGATGCAGGAGGCAGTGCTGGAAGGCGCGACGCGCGAAAAAGCGTTGCACACCATGCGCGAACAAACTCAGCGTATGGAAGGTCTCGTTAAGCAGTTGCTGACGCTTTCACGAATTGAAGCCGCGCCGGTACTGGTGATGAACGATAAAATTGATGTTCCGATGATGCTACGGGTCGTCGAGCGCGAAGCGCAAACGCTGAGTCAGCAGAAGCATGTTCTGCATTTTTCGGTTGATGAGTCGCTGAAAGTGTTGGGGAATGAAGAACAACTGCGTAGCGCGATTTCCAACCTGGTGTATAACGCGGTCAATCATACCCCGGCGGGAACGGAAATTACCGTGATCTGGCAGCGTGCGCCGCACGGCGCGCTGTTTAGCGTCGAGGATAACGGGCCGGGAATTTCTCCGGAGCATATTCCGCGTCTGACCGAACGTTTCTACCGCGTTGATAAGGCACGATCTCGGCAAACCGGTGGCAGCGGTTTGGGGCTGGCGATTGTTAAACACGCCGTGAGCCATCACGACAGCCGTCTTGAAATTGAAAGCACGCTGGGCAAAGGGACGCGTTTTAGCTTCCTGTTACCGGAACGTTTGATTGCCAAAAATTGAACCCGATGGCCAGGGTGTCAGCATTACTTGCCAATGACCAGCTTCGGCTGGTCATTTTCGTTTGCAGCGAAATCGAAGCTGCGTAATTAACGAACGTTCGCTGCTTTTTTGTTCGCATGATAAGCCACATGTTTTCCATCAGTCAGGTCAATCATTCTGGCTATGAAAATAGAGTTAGCATAATCATCTGCTTTTACGATCCCTCCTTGCTTTAAAACGTTATAAGCGTTTAAATTGCCCCCCTACGGTCGCAGACAGACTGTTTTTGCGTGGTAATTCAAAAAACAATTCTTTTCCACGCCGCTTTGGGAGCATATCCCGCTGAGTTTACTGACAATGGCCGCTGTATCATCCCCTAAGGGAAGGCGCGGTATTTAACCGTTTGTACAACACCACATCCACAGGCAGTAATGAATTTATGACCCATCAGTTAAAATCTCGCGACATCATTGCGTTGGGCTTTATGACCTTCGCGCTGTTCGTCGGCGCAGGCAATATTATCTTTCCTCCGATGGTTGGTTTACAGGCTGGCGAACACGTCTGGACCGCTGCCATTGGCTTTCTGATTACCGCAGTGGGTTTGCCGGTGCTAACGGTCGTGGCGCTGGCGAAAGTCGGCGGCGGCGTCGAGAGCCTGAGCACACCGATTGGTAAAGTCGCCGGTATTCTGCTGGCCGTGGTCTGCTATCTGGCCGTTGGGCCGCTGTTCGCTACTCCGCGTACCGCCACCGTCTCCTTTGAAGTGGGGATTGCTCCGCTGACCGGCGATGGTCCGCTGCCGTTGCTGATTTACAGCGTTATCTATTTTGCGCTGGTGATCCTCGTTTCGCTCTATCCGGGCAAGCTGCTGGACACCGTGGGGAATTTCCTTGCACCGCTGAAAATCATTGCGCTGATTATTCTTTCCGTTGCGGCAATCGTCTGGCCTGCCGGCCCGCTGAGTCACGCGATGGAAGCCTATAGCACTGCACCATTTTCTAACGGCTTCGTTAACGGTTACCTGACCATGGATACCCTCGGGGCGATGGTCTTTGGTATCGTGATTGTTAACGCCGCGCGTTCCCGTGGCGTGACAGAAGCCCGTCTGCTGACCCGCTACACCGTCTGGGCTGGCCTGATGGCTGGCGTTGGCCTGACCCTGCTGTATCTGGCGCTGTTCCGCTTAGGCTCAGACAGCGGTACGCTGGTTGAACAATCCGCTAACGGCGCGGCGATTCTGCATGCTTACGTACAGCACACCTTCGGCGGCGCGGGGAGCTTCCTGCTGGCGGCGCTGATCTTTATCGCCTGTCTGGTTACGGCGGTGGGCCTGACCTGCGCCTGTGCGGAGTTCTTTGCTCAGTACCTGCCGTTCTCTTATCGCACGCTGGTGTTTATCCTCGGCCTGTTCTCAATGGCGGTCTCTAACCTCGGTTTGAGCCACCTGATTCAGATCTCGATTCCGGTGCTGACGGCTATCTATCCGCCGTGTATCGCACTGGTTGTATTAAGCTTTACCCGCGGTTGGTGGCATAATTCGTCCCGCGTTATTGCCCCGGCAATGTTTATCAGCCTGATGTTTGGTATCATTGATGGCATTAAAGCGTCGGCGTTTGCAGAGATTATGCCGTCCTGGACCGCGCGTCTGCCACTGGCAGAGCAGGGTCTGGCCTGGCTGATGCCAACCGCCGTGATGGTGATTCTTGCTGTTATCTGGGATCGTGCAGCAGGACGTCAGGTGACATCCAGCGCACATTAACCGACGCTTTACGCAGGCGTTTAACCACGGGACTTTAGGTCCCGTGGTTTTTTGTTTTTTTGGTCATGCTCCTTTGAATTTTGCCCCCGCGAAGGCCAGAGGAGAAAAACGGCATGGAACACGATGGAAAGTAGTAACAAGCTTAAGCGCGGGCTAAGTACCCGGCATATTCGCTTTATGGCGCTGGGGTCGGCAATTGGTACCGGTCTTTTCTATGGTTCGGCTGACGCGATTAAAATGGCGGGCCCGAGCGTTCTGCTGGCTTATATTATCGGCGGCGTTGCGGCATATATTATTATGCGCGCGCTGGGCGAGATGTCGGTGCATAACCCGGCCGCCAGCTCGTTTTCACGCTATGCGCAAGATTACCTTGGCCCGCTGGCAGGCTATATCACCGGCTGGACCTACTGTTTTGAAATCCTGATTGTCGCTATCGCCGACGTGACGGCCTTCGGTATCTATATGGGCGTCTGGTTCCCGGCGGTGCCGCACTGGATTTGGGTACTCAGCGTGGTGTTGATTATCTGTGCCGTTAATCTGATGAGCGTGAAGGTTTTCGGCGAGTTGGAGTTTTGGTTCTCCTTCTTCAAAGTCGCCACCATTATCATCATGATTCTGGCTGGTTTCGGTATCATTATCTGGGGCATCGGCAACGGTGGTCAGCCAACTGGCATCCACAACCTGTGGAGCCACGGCGGCTTCTTCAGCAATGGCTGGCTGGGGATGGTGATGTCGTTGCAGATGGTGATGTTCGCCTACGGCGGGATTGAAATCATCGGTATTACCGCCGGTGAAGCGAAAGACCCGGAGAAATCCATTCCGCGCGCCATTAACTCAGTACCGATGCGTATTCTGGTGTTTTACGTGGGTACGCTGTTTGTGATTATGTCTATCTATCCGTGGAACCAGGTCGGGACCAACGGTAGCCCATTTGTTTTAACCTTCCAGCATCTCGGCATTACCTTTGCCGCCAGCATCCTCAACTTTGTGGTGCTGACTGCCTCGCTGTCGGCGATTAACTCTGACGTCTTTGGCGTGGGGCGCATGTTGCACGGTATGGCTGAGCAGGGCAGCGCGCCGAAAATGTTCGCCAAAACGTCGCGCCGTGGGGTGCCGTGGGTGACGGTAATGGTGATGACCATTGCGCTGCTGTTTGCGGTCTATCTTAACTACATCATGCCGGAGAACGTCTTCCTGGTGATCGCCTCGCTGGCCACCTTCGCCACGGTGTGGGTGTGGATTATGATCCTGCTGTCGCAGATTGCCTTCCGCCGCCGTCTGCCGCCAGAAGAGGCGAAAGCGCTGAAGTTTAAGGTGCCTGGCGGGGTAACGACGACGGTTATTGGGCTGATATTCCTGGTCTTTATTATTGGTCTGATTGGCTACCATCCGGATACCCGCATCTCGCTGTACGTCGGCTTTGCGTGGATTATTCTGCTGCTGGTGGGCTGGCAGTTTAAAACCCGTCGCGAGCGTAAATTGGCTAAAGCGTAGCTATTTTGTTCTCTTATTGCCGGATATGCTCAGGCTATCCGGCAAGCGATCCCTCCACCCCCGCTATCCTCCCCCAATAATTCTGCCGATGATGAGTCATACGTCTGTACGCTGTGGCAAGGTGTGCCCATTCTGCAAAGAGAGGAATAACGATGTTGAAGGCATGGCACCTCCCGGTTGCTCCGTTTATTAAGGAACAGCAGGAACGACTGTTTATTACGTTATGGCTAAGCGGCGACGATCTGCCGCAGCGGGTGACGCTGCGGGCAGAAGAAGATAATGAAGAACTGTCGCTGCCGATGCACCGTCTGCGGCAGGAGCCGCATTCGGGCGTGGTGGCGTGGCGCGGGGAAATCAACCTGGCCAACGGACAGCCGCGTCGCCGCTACAGCTTCAAGCTACTGTGGGCCGACCGTCAGCGGTGGTTCACGCCACAGGGTTTTAACCGATTCCCACCGGCGAGGCTGGAGCAGTTTGCCGTCGATGTTCCGGATAGCGGACCGCAGTGGGTAGCCGATCAGGTGTTTTACCAAATTTTCCCTGACCGTTTTGCCCGCAGCCAGTCACGCCAGACTGAACAGGACAAGGTTTACTATCATCATGCCGCCGGTCACGACATCGTGCGTAAAGAGTGGGATGAACCGCTCACCGGCGAGGCGGGTGGCTCCACCTTTTACGGTGGCGATCTTGATGGTATTAGCGAAAAGCTACCGTACCTGAAGCAGCTTGGCGTAACGGCGCTGTATTTGAACCCGGTCTTTGTCGCCCCCAGCGTACATAAATATGATACCGAAGATTACCGGCGCGTTGACCCGCAGTTTGGCGGTGATGCGGCGCTGCTGCGCTTGCGCCACAACACGCAAAAAGAGGGGATGCGTCTGATCCTTGATGGCGTGTTCAACCACAGCGGTGACTCGCACGCCTGGTTCGATCGCCATCAGCGCGGCAGCGGTGGTGCCTGCCATAATGCCGATTCGCCGTGGCGCGACTGGTATAACTTCTCCCCGGAGGGCGTTGCCCACGATTGGTTGGGATACGCCAGCTTGCCGAAGCTGGATTATCGGTCAGAGACCCTGGTCAATGAAATCTACGGCGGGGAAGATAGTGTGGTGCGCCATTGGCTGAAAGCGCCGTGGAGTATGGACGGCTGGCGGCTCGACGTAGTGCATATGCTGGGCGAAGGCGGCGGGGCGCGTAATAACCTGCGCCATATTGCCGGCATCACCCATGCGGCGAAGCAAGAGCAGCCGGAAGCCTTTGTGTTTGGTGAGCATTTCGGCGATGCGCGCCAGTGGCTACAGGCCGACGTTGAAGATTCGGCGATGAACTACAGAGGTTTTACCTTCCCGTTGTGGGGTTTCCTTGCCAATACCGATATTTCCTACGATCCACAGAAAATCGATGCTCAGACCTGCATGGCGTGGATGGATAACTATCGCGCCGGGCTATCGCATCAGCAGCAGTTGCGGATGTTCAATCAGCTCGATAGTCACGATACCGCCCGCTTTAAGTCTCTACTGGGTAAGGATGTAGCACGTTTGCCGCTGGCGGTGGTATGGCTGTTTAGCTGGCCGGGCGTCCCCTGCATTTACTATGGGGATGAAGTGGGCGTGGATGGTAATAACGATCCGTTCTGCCGTAAGCCTTTCCCGTGGGATCCGGCATTGCAGGATGGCGATCTGCTCGGTTTGTACAAGCGTATGAGCAAGTTGCGTAAGGCTAATCAGGCGCTGCGCTACGGCGGCTGCCAGGTGATCTATGCCGAAGACAACGTGGTGGTGTTTGTGCGCGTCTATAAGCAACAGCGTGTGCTGGTGGCGATTAACCGCGGCGAAGCCTGCGAGGTCGTGGTTGAGGATTCACCGCTGCTTGACGTTAACGACTGGCAGTTGAAAGAAGGAGCAGGTGCGCTGCACGACGGTGTGCTGACGCTACCCGCTATCTCCGCCAACGTGTGGTTTAGCCGTTAGTCATAGAGCTGGTTCAGATGCTCACTCTGGAGAATGGCCTCGCGCCACCAGCGCTGAGCCAGCCCATCATTACCGCTACGCCAGGCTATATAGGTGATATCTTTCTCGCGGCAAGAGATAACGGCCTTTTCTACCAGCTCGCCGCGTTCCAGCCACGGGCGGGCAATATGGCGCGGTAAAAAGCCGCAGCCCAGCCCGGCGCGCAACAGTTCAACTTTACTGGCGAAATCATCAACGCGAATTTGCGGCTGCTCGTCGAGCAGGTTGCTGTTGAGTGGGTGACAGTAGCGAGCGCTATCGCTGATGACCACCGCGCGATGCAGGCTTAGCTGCTTGTTGGTGAGCGGTTGGGTGGTTTCCGCCAGGGGATGCCCCGGCGCAACGACGAAAATATTGTCCATTGTGCCGAGCATTTTCCACGACCATTCGGCAGACGTTGGCGGTTCATTAATCGCTCCGAGAATAATATCCGCGCCGTTATGGGTGAGTTCCTCCCATGAGCCCGCGAGGGTATGGTGGGTAAAATTAAGCCGTGTTTGCGGGTGCTGGGCGTAGAACGCGCTGATCAGCGGCAACAGTGTGCTAAACGGGAAGGAGTCATCCAGCGCGATAGCCAGATCCCGCTCCCAGCCGGCGCTGAGCTGAACCGCCTGCTTTTCCAGATCTTTGGCAGCATTAAGCAACAATCGCCCCTTTTCCAGCATCATTCTGCCGGTATCGGTAAATTTAGCCCGGTGTCCGGAGCGATCCAGCAAGGTGATGTTCAGATCGTTTTCCAGTTTTTGAATCATATAGCTCAGCGCGGCGGGTGTTTTAAATAACGATTCGGCGGCGGTGGCAAAAGAGCCATGCTTGTCCAGCGCGTCGAGAATCAACAGGACATCAAGGTTTAAGCGCATGAGTTAACTTCCGGTAAAAAATCGTGCCTATTTTTTACCGAAGAGCGATGTTCAATACCAGTGAATAATTTAGAACAGTTAACCGTAAAATTTTGATAAACATAATTTCATTAATATTGTGATAGTTAATTGATTGGTCATAAATTTTTGCTTTGGAAATAAATTAGAAAAAAATCTTTAATAACTCGTTAGAAATTACTGACTATACTCACCATGCTTTATCAGTCAGGATCCAGACAGCACAGCGGTAACGGTAGTATCTTTTTAACTCATTGATTAACAGGATATATTATGTCTATTCGTGAACTGATCGATCCCTCTAACTCTGCTCTTATTTTTATTGATCACCAGCCGCAAATGTCTTTTGGCGTGGCTAATATTGATCGCCAGACCCTGAAAAATAATACGGTGGCTTTAGCCAAGGCTGGGAAAATTTTTAATGTTCCGGTGATTTATACTTCAGTAGAAACTAAAAGCTTCAGCGGCTATATCTGGCCGGAATTGCTGGCTGTGCATCCAGATGTGAAGCCCATTGAACGCACGTCGATGAACTCCTGGGAAGATGCGGCTTTTGTGGCGGCGGTAAAAGCGACCGGGCGTAAAAAATTGATTATCTCTGCTTTGTGGACCGAAGTGTGCCTGACCTTCCCGGCCCTGATGGCGCTGGATGAAGGGTATGAAGTTTATGTGGTGACCGATACCTCCGGCGGTACTTCGGTTGATGCTCACGAGCGTTCCATTGACCGTATGGTACAGGCCGGTGCGGTACCGGTGACCTGGCAACAGGTGCTGCTGGAGTATCAGCGCGACTGGTCACGTAAAGAGACTTATGACGCGGTGATGGACCTGGTGCGCGAGCACAGCGGCGCTTACGGAATGGGCGTGGATTACGCGTATACCATGGTGCATGGCGCGCCGGAGCGTCAAGCCTAAATACACTTCATCCTTCAAGCTGCCTCTTTGTTGGCTTCGTTTGCCCGCCCCGGTCACTGGCTTATGTCAGCTCCCGGGGACGTACAACCTTGCCGCCTCGATGCAGCATGAATGATTTTGTGTATTGTCATTTATGGCTGATGGCGGGGTAAATCCCGTCATTACCCTGAAGCAAGGAACTCTTAATGGCGCAGCAGAAATCGGTGACCCTGGTTATCAGTCATGTACTCGACCCCGAACATGGCCAACGTTATGAAGAGTGGCTGGGTAAAATTATGCCGATTGCGGCGGAGTTTCCCGGACATCTTGGCGCCAACGTGATTCGCCCGGCCGCCGGGCAGAATTTATGGAGCGTTATCATTCGCTTTGACACCATTGAGCATCTTTACGCGTGGACGCAGTCAGAAACGCGTCGCGAGCTGGTGGCGGAAATCGCACCGCTGCTGAGTGAAGGCGACCGGACCGAAGTACGTACCGAAGCGGCTTTCTGGTTTACTCCGCCTGCGGCGAACGTCCGCCAGCCGCTGCGCTGGAAGCAATTTTTAATCACCCTGCTGGTGATTTTCCCCAGCACGAACCTGGTCCCCTGGGTGACCGGGATGCTATTGCCCTCGCTGAAGGGAAGTCTGTTGCTGCATCTGATCAATGATGCCTGTGTGGTCGCGCTGGTGGTCTGGTTCTGGATGCCCATCGTGACCCGTCTGTTTGCTGGCTGGTTAAAGAAAAGCTGAGCCAGCCTCCTGAAGGAGAGCGTTATGTCGCAAACTGCCACACTGATCCTGACCCATGGTCGGGTTCATACTCTCGATCGTCAAAATCCGCTCGCTGATGCACTGGCGATCGCCAATGGTAAAATTCTCGCCGCCGGTAGTCACGATCGGATCATGAGCTTTGCTGCCGAAGGGACGCAAATTATCGATCTCAAAGGCCATACGGTGATCCCCGGTCTCAACGATTCTCACCTGCACTTGATCCGCGGCGGTCTGAACTACAATCTTGAACTGCGCTGGGAAGGCGTGCCTTCGCTGGCGGACGCGCTGCGGATGCTTAAAGATCAGGCCGACCGTACGCCGTCTCCGCAGTGGGTACGGGTGGTGGGGGGCTGGAGCGAATTCCAGTTTGCCGAACGGCGGATGCCAACCCTCGAAGAGCTGAACGACGCGGCGCCGGATACCCCGGTATTCGTTCTGCATCTCTACGATCGCGCGCTGCTTAATCGCGCAGCATTAAAGGCGGTGGGCTACACCAAAGAGACTGCGGATCCGGCGGGCGGTGAGATTGTTCGCGATGGCAACGGTAATCCGACCGGGATGCTGATCGCCAAACCCAATGCGATGATCCTCTATTCGACGCTGGCGAAAGGGCCGAAGCTGCCGCTGGAGCTGCAGATCAACTCAACGCGTCAGTTTATGCGTGAACTGAATCGCCTGGGGCTGACCAGCGCTATCGATGCCGGAGGCGGTTTTCAGAACTACCCGGAAGATTATGAAATTATTGAGCAGTTACACGCCAAAGAGCAGATGACCGTGCGTATCGCCTATAACCTGTTTACCCAGCGGCCAAAGCAGGAGCTGGAAGACTTTGAGCGCTGGACCGATATGCTCAAACCGGGGCAGGGGACTGATTTTTACCGCGCTAACGGTGCTGGGGAGATGCTGGTCTTTTCGGCGGCGGATTTTGAAGACTTCCTCCAGCCGCGCCCGGATCTGCCGCAAGGAATGGAAGATGAGCTGGAGCGGGTGGTGCGCCATCTTGTCGAACACCGCTGGCCGTTCCGCCTGCACGCGACCTATGATGAATCTATCAGCCGGATGCTCGACGTCTTCGAGAAGGTCAACCGCGATATTCCGTTCAACGGCCTGCACTGGTTCTTTGATCACGCGGAAACCATTACCGAGCGCAATATCGAACGCGTGAAAGCGCTGGGGGGCGGTATTGCGGTGCAGCACCGGATGGCTTTCCAGGGCGAATATTTTGTCGACCGCTACGGCAAAGATGCGGTCAAACATACGCCGCCGGTGGCGAAAATGCTCGAACTAGACGTTCCGGTAGGGCTGGGCACCGATGCTACCCGCGTGGCGAGCTACAACCCGTGGACCGCGCTTTACTGGCTGGTTTCCGGGCGTACGGTTGGCGGGATGGCGATGTACGACGAAAGCAACCGCCTGCCGCGCGACGTGGCGCTGGAATTGTGGACCGCGGGCAGCGCGTGGTTCTCCAGCGAACAGGGTAAGAAAGGGCGAATTGAACAGGGCCAGCTTGCTGACCTGGTGGTGCTGTCCAAAGACTACTTTAGCGTGGCGGAAGAGGAAATTAAGGGGATCGAGTCGGTGTTGACGGTCGTTGACGGCAAAGTCGTTTACGCCGCCGGGCACTTCTCGCCGCTGGCTCCACCGTCAATCCCCGTGCTGCCCGAGTGGTCGCCGGTAGTGAAGGTGCCGGGACATTACCGTTCAGCGCCGCCGACGGCGGCGAAAATTGGCGCGATAGTCCAGATGCACCAGTGCTGCGGTAGCTGTGGGGTCCACGGACATCAGCATGATATAGCGCGCAAATCATCGATTCCGGTGGCCGATGAGCAGGCCTTCTGGGGCGTGCTGGGCTGCTCCTGCTTTGCGTTTTAAAGCATAAAACGTTTACCTTGTGGGGGCATGGACGCTCTCATTTGCGTTTTTCATCTAACTCGGATAGCGCTGATAAGGCCACTTGTGTCATTCTGCTCCCTCTTCAACGAATGAAGGTAAGAACATGGATGATCTACTGATCTTTGGTTGTATTATTTTATTCTGCGGGCTGGTGATTGGGCCGCTCGTGGCGATTGCCGCGCTCAGGCGCAGCGCGGCGGTCCGTTTTGAGCTGGCGGCTTTGCGACGTCGGCTAGAGGAGCTTGAGCGACGCGGTGTCGCACAGGCGCCTGCGGCAGAGGCCACCGCCGTCGCACCGACAATGCCAGCGGCGGAGTCCAGTGAGCCTCGACCGGAGCCAGTGGCTGAAGCCATCGATCTGTGGCTTTCGCAGCCTAAACCAACGCCAATGCCGATGCCAATGACGAAGCCAGAGCAAGCGGCAAAATCTGCTCCCGAAACCGAGCAGCCTTCCGCATTTGGTGGAATGATATCCTCGTTGGTAGGTTGGTTTATGCAGGGCAATCCGCTGGCGAAGCTTGGTATTCTGCTGTTATTTCTTGGCCTCTCATTTCTGCTGCGCTATACCGTTGAACACGCTCTGTTCCCGCTTGAGCTACGCCTTGCGGCTGCGGCGCTGTTCGCGATTGTCCTGTTGGCTGCTGGATGGCGATTGCGGCATAAGCAACCGATGTATGCGCTGATCTTACAAGGGGGCGCGACAGGGGCGCTTTATCTCACCGTTTTTGGCGCGTTTCGCTTATGGCAGATGTTGCCGATGCCCCTGGCGTTTGCGCTACTGGTGGTAATTTGTGCGGCGAGCGTGGGACTGGCGATTTTGCAAAAAGCGCTCAGCCTGGCCATGCTGGCGAGCCTTGGCGGTTATCTTGCGCCACTGCTGCTCTCTACCGGCGGCGGCAGTCATGTCGCATTGTTCTCATTCTATCTTCTGCTGTCGGTCGGCATTCTAGCCATCAGCATTCGCCAGCACTGGCGAGAGCTTAATCTGCTTGGCCTGCTGTTTACCTTTGGCGTCGGTGGCCTGTGGGGATTGAAAGGTTATCGGCCAGAGTTTTACCTGAGCTGCCAGCTGTTCTTAATCGCCAATATGATTATTTTTGGTGTGTTGAGCGTGGTGTTGTCGCTGCGGGCACAGGAAAAAGGCAAGCAGGTGATTGACGGCGTTCTGCTGTTTGCGCCGCCGCTGGTCGGCTTTGGTATGCAGTACGCCATCACTCGACATATGGAATACGGCCCGGCGCTCAGCGCGTTGGGCTATGGTGGTTTCTATCTGACTTTAGCCTGGCTGGCGCTGCGTCGTTACCCCTCTTTAGGGAAGCCGTTGGTACTGGCTGCGCTGGCGCTCGGCGGCGCATTTACCACCCTTGCTATTCCCCTTGCGCTTTCGGCCCGCTGGACCGCGATGGCCTGGTCGCTGGAAGGGCTTGGCATCCTCTGGCTGGGTGTGCAACAGCAGCAGCGACGTATGAGCTACAGCGGTACCGCACTACTCATTTTGGCGGTTTGCAGCGCGCTCTGGGCGCAGGTGAATGATGCCACGCCGCTTTCATTGATGCTGATTTTTGCCGTACTCAGTCTTAGCTGGCTAGTTGCCGCATGGCTGTGGCGAAGCCTTCAAATACAGGGTAGCTGGGTGTTGCTTACGGGCGGGCTACTGTTCTGGATGGTAGCGCTTATCGGCGTATCGCAGTTGGCGTTGAGTCAAGGTTCGCAGATTTTATTTGGCCTGCTGGCGACGTTGGCCGGGTCGGCGTGGTGCTGGCGCGCGGTCGCCGCTCGTTTGGTCTGGCGAGAGCTGGATTTGAGCAAATGGTTGCTATGGCCAATGATGCTGATGGTACTGTTGTATCAGCTATCCCAACAGCAGATTTTCTCTGCTGGTTGGCAAAATCTGGCCTGGTGTGTGGCGCTACCCGCGGCGGTAGCCCTGCTCTGGTGTGATGGGCATTCATTACCGCCGCGCATAAGTCAGCTTACTCACCTGTCATTGTTCTGGATGATTTTGCTGGCGCTGGCAATGGAACTGTTTTGGTTTACGCAGGATTTGCCGTGGGGGATGTCGGCCTGGGCGAGCGGATTAATGATGGCGGCAGGCGGGGTGTTGATCTTCCTGATTTATGAAGCGGTCCGTCGGCAAATCTGGCCATTCCGGGAATGGCCGGCGCTGTATACTTCTCAGGCGATGATACCGGTGGCGATTGTGCTGGGGTGCTTGTTAACGCTGACGAATTTGCAGGATGGTGCAGTCTATGGCCAGACTTATTTACCGTTTATTAACCCACTTGAAGAGGGCGCGGTTTTCGCGCTGCTTGGGCTGACGGTTTTTTATCGCGTTTCGCTGCGTTATTTTCCGGTGCAGTTATCGGTATGCCGCCCCTGGCCTGTTATTGCTCTGCTAGCGCTTGGTTTCTGGTGGCTGAATGGCCTGCTGCTACGCGCCCTGGCCTGGTACGGCGAGGTAGCCTGGAATGTAGAGGCGTTGTGGCATTCACGCTTGGTTCAGACCACTTTTGCGCTGGTCTGGACGCTGGCGGCGCTGGCGGTAATGTTGCGTGCGACGCGGCGGTTTTCACGCCGCGAATGGTTATGCGGCGCGGCGTTGTTAGGCGTTGTTATTGTGAAACTGATGCTGGTGGATAGCGCACGTGGTGGCGGTCTGGCGCGGGCTGTTGCGTTTATCGGCGTGGCTATTTTGGTGTTGATTGTCGGGTATTTTTCCCCGTTACCGCCCAAAGCAGGAGAAGAAAAATGAAATGGATGAAAACGGTACTATGCGGTTTGTTGCTGGGCGTAACAGGGGCGGCGATAGGTGGCGATGAGGTACGAGAAACGCCTCAGGACTACGCACAGGGAGTGATGCTGAAAACCACTAGCGCGTCGCCATGGTATCGCGTTGAGCTTCCTCAGCCAATATATCAGGGAACGGCATGGCCTGATTTGCGCGATGTACGGGTATTTAATCATCAGGGAGATACCGTGCCGTTTGCTCTGCAAGCACAGAAGGCGCAGCCCGCTACGCCCGAAGCGATGACGCTAAGACTCTTTCCTCTACAAATGTCGCTGGTTCCACCGCGTGAAGAGGGGCACCGTAGTGGGGAATCTTTAGTCCTGCGCTCCACAACGGGGATTGAAATTCGTCTGGAAAGTGATGATGTCAGGGCGCTTGGGCAGAGCTATTTATTGACTCTGCCGGAGGATAAAACGGACGCTTTTGCGCTGGCTCAGCTGCATCTGAACTGGGACTCGCCAGCGGAAAACTGGCAGGGGAAAGCGTCGCTATACACCAGTCGTGACTTGAAGTATTGGCGTCCTCTCCAGGAGGATGCTCCGCTTATGGATCTGGCACGTGAAAACGATCGTTTGAAAATGGACACGATTAGCGCCAACCTCACGCTCTCTGCGGAGGGGAATCGTTATCTGCTGGTGATCTTTGATGCGCAAAGCAAGGCGATAGTATTAAAAGACGTAAAAGCACTGGCTGAACGTAGAGAGCCTGAGTCTACGCGCATTGAGATAAATGCTCAGGCGAGCAAGATTTCAGACGAGGAAGCTGTCTGGCGCTGGAGCCGGCCTCAGCCGCTGACTTCGCTCAGGGTGATTCTGGACAACGATGGGGTATTACCCGCCGAACTGAGCTGGCGCAGCGGCGAAAAAGATGCCTGGCAGCCGCTGACGAAAACTGTGCTATATCAGCTGGAAGGCAAGCGTTCGGAGGATATTCAGCTTTCAGGCCAACTGGTGGAAGCGGTGCGGATGAAGGCGATTAACGCCAGATTACCGGAACAACTGCCAGCGGTAAGCGGTGCGCGCGATCAATACCAGGTGGTCTTTAATACCCAGGGGAAAGTGCCCTATATGCTGGCCTGGGGTAACCGGGCGGCGCAAAAGGCAGATGTCGGGATCGACATGCTGATCCCTGCGTCGCTGCATAAAAAGCAGGCTGTGAATGAGCTACCTCTGGCGGTCGCGCAAGAAAGCGTGATGCTGGGCGGCGAAGCGCGATTGACGGCGACGTCGGCTGCAGAACAGCAAAGCAAGTGGAAAACGCTGCTGGTATGGGGAGCGCTGATATTGGGTGTTGCGGTTCTGGCGCTGATGGCGTGGCGAATCTGGCGTGAAGTGAAAAAAGACGGTACGGCATAAAACAAAAAAGGCCCGCATCTGCGAGCCTTTTTTTGAAACGTCTGCCGATTACAGGCTGGAAACGTTCTCGGTCAGGTATTTAGCAACGCCTTCCGGAGAAGCGGCCATACCTTCTTTTCCTTTTTCCCACTGTGCCGGGCAAACTTCGCCGTGCTCTTCGTGGAACTGCAGCGCGTCAACCATACGCAGCATTTCATCGATGTTACGGCCCAGCGGCAGGTCGTTAACCACCTGGTGACGAACAACGCCGTTAGCGTCGATCAGGAAAGAGCCACGCAGGGCAACGCCTTCGTCCGGATGCTCGATACCGTACGCTTTCTGGATTTCGCGTTTGATGTCAGCAACCATTGCGTATTTAACCGGACCGATACCACCCTGGTCGACCGGAGTGTTACGCCATGCGTTGTGCACGAACTCGGAGTCGAAAGAAACGCCAACCACTTCTACGCCGCGTTTCTGGAATTCTTCATAACGCTTATCAAAAGCGATCAGTTCAGACGGGCAAACGAAGGTGAAGTCCATCGGCCAGAAGAACAGGACGGTAGCTTTACCGCTGGTGTGCTGTTTGAAATTGAATTTCTCAACGATTTCGCCGTTACCTAATACTGCTGCCGCGGTAAAATCCGGAGCCTGACGAGTAACCAGAACCATATGATTCTCCTGTTAATACTAAGGTTAATTGGAACGCAACGCGGGCAAGTATAGGGAGAGGGGCGGGGGAACTCAACGTGACGCTGACAATCGATGAGATAGGTTTTGTCTATCAATCGTTATTTAAAAGCGCTTTTCAGAATAGTCTTTTGCGGGAAAAGAGCAATCATTTATAGCTCACGTTTTTTTGCCTGCGCCATCATCTGCGGATAGAAGCGCCAGAACTGCTGCTCAAGTCGATCGTAGTGCGTATCCAGATCCTGCCAGGAGTCGCGCAGGGCATCAAGGCGCGGGCGGCGGCTGGCCATACCGTTGAGCACGCGCTGAATAAAATCCATGTCCTGGTAGCGTTCAAGCCAGCGCTCTGACCAGAGGTATTCGTTGAGATTCACAAAGCGCGGCGGAGAATCGGGCAGGATCTGCGCTACCTGAGTATGCGCATAGCGAACGAACTCGGTCAGCGGCATCTCAGGAGAAATGCGTTCCCAGTGGTGCGACAGAAAGTGATCCCACATTACGTCGAGAGTAATCGGCGCGACGCGGCGGGTCTGCGGGCGGAACCACTCGCGGGCTTCTTTCACTTCTGCCAGGTTGTCGGTCATCACATCGATACGCCGGTGCATAAAAATGCCGTCAACGATATCGGCGGGGTAATCATGTTGCGGATTGCCGCGAACAAAGTCGGCAAGCAGGTTGCCTGGCAGCGAGCTATCCGCAAGGTGGGCGAGGTGTAAATGCGCGAGAAAATTCATATCGACTTCAATCCTTCACATGGTCACTGACCGTTTTGCCGTTCTTGCAGGTTAATTATTGTGTTCAGCTATTATATCCGGCGTTGAGTAGGGTAACGGTTGCAGGGAGAACCTCCCGGCACTAGACTACCCGCCTCTTTATTAAGTCTGAGTTACCGTCATGCGCGTTGCCGATTTTTCCTTTGAATTACCCGAATCCCTGATTGCCCACTATCCCATGCCTGAGCGCAGCAGCTGCCGCTTGCTGTCACTAGATGGGCCGACGGGCGCGCTGACGCACGGTACTTTCACCGATTTACTCGATAAGCTCAACCCTGGAGATCTGCTGGTCTTTAACAATACCCGCGTGATCCCGGCCCGTCTGTTTGGCCGCAAAGCCAGCGGTGGCAAGATTGAAGTGCTGGTCGAGCGTATGCTCGATGATAAACGTATTCTGGCACATATTCGCGCTTCTAAAGCGCCGAAACCCGGTGCCGAGCTGCTGCTCGGTGATGATGAAAGCATTAACGCCACCATGCTGGCGCGTCACGGTGCGCTATTTGAAGTCGAATTCAACGACTCGCGCCCGGTACTGGATATCCTTAACGCCATCGGCCATATGCCGCTGCCGCCATATATTGACCGCCGGGATGAAGAAGCAGACCGCGAGCTGTATCAAACGGTCTATAGCACTAAGCCTGGCGCTGTTGCCGCGCCGACCGCTGGTCTGCACTTTGACGACCCACTGCTGGCGGCACTGCGCGAAAAAGGTATCGAAACGGCGTTCGTTACGCTACACGTGGGAGCCGGGACGTTCCAGCCGGTGCGCGTAGATTCAATCGAAGACCACATTATGCATTCCGAATATGCGGAAGTGCCGCAGGATGTGGTCGACGCGGTTCTGGCGGCAAAAGCGCGCGGCAACCGGGTGATTGCCGTTGGAACAACGTCGGTGCGCTCGCTGGAAAGTGCGGCCCAGGCGGCAAAAAACGACCTGATTGAGCCTTTTTTCGACGATACGCAGATTTTTATCTATCCTGGCTATCAGTACAAAGTGATAGATGCGTTAGTGACCAACTTCCATCTGCCTGAATCGACACTGATTATGCTGGTTTCTGCGTTTGCTGGTTATCAGCACACCATGAATGCCTATAAGGCTGCGGTAGAACAAAATTATCGCTTTTTTAGCTACGGGGACGCGATGTTTATCACGTACAATCCGCAGGCTATTTTTGAGCGTGTTGGGGAATAAGTCCGCGACACGAGTGTTTAACGTCAGACTGTTTTTCTGACGCAGGAGTAATAATGAAATTTGAGTTAGATACCACCGATGGTCGCGCGCGTCGCGGCCGTCTTGTGTTTGAGCGCGGCGTTGTTGAAACGCCAGCATTTATGCCCGTCGGCACTTACGGCACCGTAAAAGGGATGACGCCGGAGGAAGTGGAGGCGACCGGCGCGCAAATCATCCTCGGTAATACCTTCCACCTGTGGCTGCGTCCGGGCCAGGAGATCATGAAGCTGCACGGCGACCTGCACGACTTTATGCAGTGGAAAGGGCCGATCCTCACTGACTCCGGCGGTTTCCAGGTCTTCAGCCTCGGCGATATTCGTAAGATCACCGAGCAGGGCGTGCACTTCCGTAACCCGATCAACGGCGATCCGATTTTCCTCGATCCTGAAAAATCGATGGAGATTCAGTACGATCTCGGTTCCGACATTGTGATGATCTTCGACGAGTGTACGCCTTATCCAGCGGACTGGGATTACGCTAAGCGCTCGATGGAAATGTCTCTGCGCTGGGCCAAACGTAGCCGCGACCGTTTTGATGGTCTGGGCAACAAAAATGCGCTGTTTGGCATTATTCAAGGCAGCGTTTACGAAGATTTACGTGATATCTCTGTTAAAGGTCTGGTAGAGATTGGCTTTGATGGCTACGCTGTCGGCGGTTTGGCTGTTGGCGAGCCGAAGGAAGATATGCATCGTATTCTGGAGCACGTCTGTCCGCAGATCCCAGCCGACAAACCGCGATACCTGATGGGCGTCGGTAAGCCGGAAGATCTGGTTGAAGGGGTGCGTCGCGGGATCGATATGTTCGACTGCGTCATGCCGACGCGCAACGCGCGCAACGGCCACCTGTTCGTCACCGATGGCGTGGTGAAAATCCGCAACGCGAAGCACAAGAGCGATACTGCGACGTTGGATGCGGAATGTGATTGCTACACTTGTCGCAATTATTCACGCGCTTACTTGCATCATCTCGACCGTTGCAACGAAATATTGGGCGCGCGCCTCAATACCATTCATAACCTGCGTTATTATCAGCGCTTAATGGCTGGTTTACGCAAGGCTATCGAAGAGGGTAAATTAGAGAGCTTCGTGACCGATTTTTACCAACGTCAAGGTCGAACTGTTCCACCTTTGAACGTTGACTAATTTTAATAATGAGGGAATTTCAATGAGCTTTTTTATTTCTGATGCGGTAGCAGCAACCGGTGGCGCAGCGCAGGGCAGCCCGATGTCTCTGATTCTGATGCTGGTGGTGTTTGGTCTGATTTTTTACTTCATGATCCTGCGCCCACAGCAGAAACGCACCAAGGAACATAAAAACCTGATGAACTCCATTGCCAAAGGCGATGAAGTGCTGACCAACGGTGGCCTGGTTGGGCGTGTGACTAAAGTTGCGGAAAGCGGATACATCGCTATTGCGCTGAACGATACCACCGAAGTGGTTATCAAACGTGACTTCGTAGCTGCCGTTCTGCCGAAAGGCACTATGAAAGCGCTGTAATTACCCATTTTCCCTAAGGGAACTGCCGTGTTAAACCGTTATCCTTTGTGGAAGTACGTCATGCTGGTCGTCGTTCTTGTCGTCGGCTTAGTGTATGCGCTTCCCAACCTGTATGGTGAGGATCCGGCTGTTCAAATCACTGGTGCGCGCGGCGTCGCCGCCAGTGAGCAAACGCTGATCCAGGTCCAGAAAACACTACAAGAAGAAAAAATTACCGCGAAGTCTGTGGCACTGGAAGAGGGCGCAATTCTTGCGCGCTTCGACTCCACCGATATCCAGCTGCGCGCGCGCGAAGCGCTGATGGGCGTGCTGGGTGACAAATACGTCGTGGCGCTTAACCTTGCTCCGGCAACCCCGCGCTGGCTGGCGGCCATGTATGCCGAACCGATGAAGCTGGGTCTTGACCTGCGCGGCGGCGTGCACTTCCTGATGGAAGTTGACATGGACACCGCCTTGGGCAAACTGCAGGAACAAAACATCGACAGCCTGCGCGGCGAGCTGCGTGATAAAAGCATTCCTTACGCGACCGTGCGCAAGGAAGACAACTATGGTCTGAGCATCGCTTTCCGCGATAGCGCGGCCCGCGACCAGGCTATCTCATATCTAAGCCCTCGCCATCGCGATCTGGTTATCTCTACTCAGGGCAGCACTGGCCTGAAAGCGGTGATGACTGACGACCGTCTGAAAGAAGCCCGCGAATATGCCGTTCAGCAGAACATCAATATCCTGCGTAACCGTGTAAACCAGCTGGGCGTTGCCGAACCTCTGGTTCAGCGTCAGGGTTCCGATCGTATTGTGGTTGAGCTGCCAGGTATCCAGGACACCGCGCGCGCGAAAGAGATTCTGGGCGCGACCGCGACGCTGGAATTCCGTCTGGTTAATACCAACGTTGACAGCTCTGCAGCGGCTTCCGGCCGTGTACCGGGCGACTCTGAAGTGAAGTTTACCCGTGAAGGACAGCCGGTTGTGCTGTACAAGCGTGTGATCCTCACCGGTGACCATATCACCGACTCAACGTCGAGCATGGATGAGTACAACCAGGCGCAGGTTAACATCTCTCTGGATAGCGCTGGTGGCAACATCATGTCTAACTTCACCAAGGACAATATCGGTAAACCGATGGCGACCCTGTTTGTGGAGTACAAAGACAGCGGTAAGAAAGATGCCAACGGCCGTGCGATTCTGGCGAAAGAGGAAGAGGTGATTAACATCGCCAACATCCAGTCTCGTCTGGGTAACAGCTTCCGTATTACCGGTATCAGCAACCCTACTGAAGCGCGTCAGCTCTCTCTGCTGCTGCGTGCCGGTGCGTTGATTGCGCCGATTCAGATTGTTGAAGAACGTACCATTGGTCCAACTCTGGGTATGCAGAATATTCAGCAGGGTCTGGAAGCGTGTCTGGCCGGTCTGGTGGTCTCTATCCTGTTCATGATCTTCTTCTACAAGAAGTTCGGCCTGATTGCGACCTCAGCGCTGATTGCCAACCTGGTGCTGATTGTCGGCATTATGTCCCTGATTCCGGGGGCGACGCTGACCATGCCGGGGATTGCGGGTATCGTGTTAACCCTTGCGGTAGCGGTCGATGCGAACGTTCTGATTAACGAACGTATTAAAGAAGAGCTGAGCAACGGGCGTTCCGTGCAGCAGGCGATTCATGAAGGCTATGCTGGTGCGTTCAGTTCCATCTTTGATGCCAACATTACGACGCTTATCAAGGTCATTATCCTGTACGCGGTCGGTACCGGTGCCATTAAAGGGTTTGCAATCACCACCGGTATCGGTGTTGCGACCTCAATGTTTACCGCTATCGTCGGCACCCGTGCCATCGTGAACCTGCTGTACGGCGGCAAGCGCGTTAAAAAGCTGTCTATCTGAGGAGTGCGTTGTGGCACAGGAATATACTGTTGAACAATTGAACCACGGCCGTAAAGTCTGGGACTTTATGCGCTGGGACTACTGGGCCTTCGGCATTTCAGGTTTTTTGCTGATTCTGTCCATTATTATTATTGGCGTGCGCGGGTTTAACTGGGGTCTGGATTTCACCGGCGGTACGGTGATTGAAATTACCCTCGAAAAACCTGTTGATATGGACCAGGTGCGTGTGTCGCTGCAGAAGGCGGGCTTTGAAGAGCCGCAGCTGCAGAACTTTGGCAGCAGCCGCGACATCATGGTCCGTATGCCGCCGGTGCATGACGCCAACGGTAGTCAGGAGCTGGGCAGTAAGGTCGTTACCGTGATTAACGAGTCGACCAGCCAGAACGCAGCGGTTAAGCGTATTGAGTTTGTCGGACCGAGCGTCGGGGCAGATCTTGCGCAGACCGGTGCGCTGGCGCTTATTGCTGCGCTGGTGTGTATCCTGATCTACGTCGGTATTCGCTTTGAATGGCGTCTGGCTGCGGGGGTCGTTATCGCGCTGGCGCACGACGTGGTGATTACCATGGGCGTGCTGTCGCTGCTGCACATCGAGATTGACCTGACTATCGTGGCATCGTTGATGTCGGTTATCGGTTACTCGTTGAACGACAGTATCGTGGTATCTGACCGTATTCGTGAAAACTTCCGCAAGATTCGCCGCGGTACGCCGTACGAAATCTTTAACGTGTCGTTGACGCAGACGTTGCACCGTACCTTGATCACATCCGGGACCACCTTAATGGTTATCCTGATGCTGTATCTCTTTGGTGGCCCGATTCTGGAAGGCTTCTCGCTGACCATGTTGATTGGTGTCTCTATTGGTACGGCTTCTTCTATCTACGTGGCGTCCGCACTGGCGCTGAAGCTGGGCATGAAGCGCGAGCACATGCTGCAGCAGAAAGTCGAGAAAGAAGGGGCAGATCAGCCGTCAATTCTGCCGTAAGGCAATTGTACGTTGATAAACGAATCCCGGTCGCAAGGCCGGGATTTTTTTATTACAGTTGGCCGGATTTTGGTTACTCTCCAGTATCAGCGTGAAATGACATGGAGAATTGCCAATGGCTGTCGTAACTCTTTCCCCCGTTGCTCAACCTACCCTCTGGCACGATGTGCCTTGCGTTACTCTCAACGATGAGACTTTGCGTCAACGCAGGGCTAAGGTGCTGGCGAATATGCGTCAGCAAGCGTTAGACACGCTTATTGTGTATGCCGATAAAGAGCATGGCGGCAATTTCGAGTATCTCACGGGCTTTATTCCCCGTTTTGAAGAGGCGCTGCTGGTACTGCATCAGGACGGAGAGGCGGTACTGGTGTTGGGTAACGAAAATCTTAAGCTTGCAGGCTATGCCCGGCTGGATAACCGGGTCATCCACGCGCCGTGGTTTTCGTTGCCGAACCAGCCGATGGAAACTAGCAAAACGCTGACGCAGTTGCTGCAGGATGCGGGAGTAATAGCGGAAAAGAGGATCGGGCTGGCCGGTTGGAAATTATTCACGGGTGTAGCTGACGACCGTTCGCAGATGTTTGATCTACCCGCTTTTATCGTTGATGCCATTCGCCAGGCTGCCGGGCCGCAGGCGAGATTAACCAATGCCACCGGCATTTTTATCAACCCGGCAAGCGGGGCGAGAATCACCAATAATGCCAATGAGCTGGCGCACTATGAGTATGGTGCCAACCTGGCCTCAACTGCTGTTCTGACCGCCCTTAACGCTATTGCACCAGGAAAAAAGGAAAAGCAAATTGGCGCGCTGCTGGCGGCGGAAGGCCAGCCTAATAGCGTGGTGATGATTGCTGCTACCGGCGATCGCTTTGCTCACGCGAATCTTTATCCCGGTGACAAGGTTATTCAGCATGGGGATAAGTTCTCGCTGACCACCAGCTTCAAAGGCGGGCTAAGCAGCCGTGCTGCCTATGTGGTGGCGGATGAGAGCGAACTTGCGCCCGAAGTAGCGGATTATCTCGAGGTGGTGGCGAAGCCCTATTTTAATGCGGTGGTTACCTGGCTGGAAAATCTGCGTATCGGCATGCGTGGTGGCGATATGTATGCGCTAATCGAGCAAGTGTTGCCGAAGGCGGAGTATCACTGGCATTTGAACCCAGGACACCTGGTCGCTGATGAAGAGTGGCTGTGCTCGCCTATTGGACCCAATTCAACGGCATGCTTACAGAGTGGAATGATACTGCAAATTGACATCATTCCTTCCCGGGCGGGCTATGGTGGCGCAAGCATTGAAGATACCGTGGCGCTTGCAGATAGCGCACTGCGTCAGGTGCTGGCGCAGAACTACCCCGAGCTTTGGCAACGAGTGGTCGCCCGCCGGACGTATATTCGCAAGCATTTGGGCATCTCGCTTCCTGAAGAAGTGCTGCCATTTTCCAACACCGTGGGATACCTGCGTCCGTGGCTGTTAAACCCCGATTGTGCGCTGGTTTGCACACCATACTGACATAATGCTGTCAGTAGCCCTGTCATACACTCCTCCTGAACCCAAACAATGGACAGGAGGATGTATGAACAACGTGATTAACTGGTTTGAAATTCCGGTCGCGGATATGGATCGTGCCGTGGCGTTTTACGAGCCAGTGATGCAGGTAACGCTGAAGCGGGAGAATATGGACTGTGCTGAAATGGCGGTATTTCCTTATCAGGATCCTGCTCCTGGCGGTGCGCTGGCAAAGTTCGACGGCGTTAAGCCTTCCGATCAGGGATGCATTATCTATCTACATACTGACAATCTGGCGGCTACGCTCGATCGTGTAAATTCGGCGGGCGGAAGCTGCGTTTTTGGCCCGCTTGAGCTGGCGGATGATATCGGCACTATTGCCCTGTTTATCGATAGCGAGGGTAATCGGATAGGTCTTCACCAACCAGCGTAAATGAGATAACAAAAATGAGCCGACGCGCCGACCGCCTTTTTCAAATCGTCCAGATCCTGCGGGGGAGAAGGTTAACTACTGCCGGACTGCTGGCCGAGCGGCTTGGTGTGTCGGAGCGCACGATTTACCGTGATATTCGCGATCTGTCGCTCTCTGGCGTGCCGGTGGAGGGGGAGGCAGGAAGCGGCTACCGACTACTGGCGGGCTACGATTTACCGCCGCTGATGCTGACGACCCAGGAGTCCGAAGCGCTGGTGGCGGCGATTCGGATGCTGCAGACCTGGGGCGGCGCGTCGTTGTCTCAAGCGCTGGAGTCGGCGCAGGAAAAAGTGCTGGCGATTTTGCCCGCGGAGAGTCGGCGCAAGGCGGAACAGTCGCGCTTGTTTGCTCCGGATTTTGGCGCTCAGGGCTACACTAAAGACCAGTTTGATTTAGTTCATCGGGCGGTCTCTGGACAGCAGGCGCTGGCGCTAAACTATCGGGATGAAGCTGGAAACGTGTCGCAGCGTGAAGTGTTGCCGCTGGGGCTTTTTTTCTGGGGCGAGCGCTGGCTGCTGGTAACCTGGTGCGAGCTGCGTGAAGATTATCGCTGCTTTCGCCTTGATCGTTGCCTGGATATTGTTGTGACCGGGCGTCATTTCAGCGAAAGAGCCGATCGTTCATTGAGTGATTTTATGCGCAAGGTGAGATGCGAAGATCGTTAAATATGAGGTATCCCCGGCGCGGACGCCGGGGAAAACAGAGCAGATTAGAAGTTGTAACCGACTACGAGGTAACCACCCCAGCCGGTAGAACGGACGTTAAAGTCGCCGTTGCCGAAGTTCAGCTTAGCGTCGTCCGCCCACTGGCCGCCATTGTGCCAGTAACGCGCCACGACAGAGTAGTGCCAGTGATCGTAGTTCAGGGCCAGGATATGGCTGGAAGCGATGGAGTTGCTGGTGCGCGCATGCTTGCCGTTCATATCATAGAAGTTGTCATCGCCCAGATCGGAACCCCAGTCAAAGTTGGTGAAGCCGATATAGCTCAGTGAACCGCCCCACAGATCGGTCAGCGGTACAAAGTATTTCACTTTGAAACGGTAACCGTCCCATTCGTTTTCGTTCGATGCTTCGTAGTTTTGCCACTGGTATTTAGCGTACACGTTCAGGGAGAGACTCATCGGCAGACCGGTGTCGATATCGGTACCCAGACCCATATACCAGGTGCTCTGACGACCAGACTTATTACGGCCCATATCGTAGATGTAGTTGTTAGCGAAATACCACTCTTTGAACGGACCGAAGCTGAGGTCGGTACCGGTCAGTTTGTCGATAGAGAAGCGTGGTTCAATTTCCATAAACAGCGGCGAACCGTGGTTCCAGATACCTTTTGCGTCGGTGTTACCACCGAAGAAGACCGGCGCATCCATATAGCCATAGAAATCAAACCAGTCTTTCTTGGCGAACGCTTCATATTCCAGATAGGTATCGTTACGGATCTGCGGCCCAAAACGGGTGTGATAGCTACCCACCACGTTTACACTCTGGTGCCACCAATCAGACAGATACTGCGGTTTGTCGTTTTCTGCCGCGCTGACAGAGAAAGATGCGGAGAGCGCAAAAGCGGCGCCCGCTGCCAGTAATGTTTTTTTCATAATGATGCCACTGTTTAAATTAAGCCTGAAGGCGTTAAAAGAATCGCCGAAGCGTTTCTAAATATTTCGTATTTCTGTGGCGTCTATTATAGGAATCATTGCTCACAAAAATATGTGTTGTTTCACATAACGAACATACACGTAATCGATTGCGTTCACGATTTTATGCATTTCTTGACAAAATGCCACTGAAATTCATAAATGCTGTCAATTTTTAGTGAACCGATCGGGAAATCTGTAAATGGATTTTCAATGCGGGGAAATGCCGGATGTTTATGGCATCCGGCGGAAGGTGTTACTGCATGTTGGCAGGCTGAATATCGTGGATACGGACAAAACCGACTTGTTTCGGCGTGACGCCATTGAGGCGCAGTGGAATATCGACATCGCTCGGTGCCAGCGTGCTTGCCGGGGCGCTAATCAGCTGATCCTGCACGTTCACTTCCTGATAATTCTCAGTCGTACCGCTGATTTGTCCTGAAGCTACGGTTGCGCTAAATGCCGGCAGCGGATCGTTAGATTCGCCCTGAACGCGCAGCATCAGCCTGGTACCGTCACCATCTGGCGTGATATTGAGCAGCGACATGCGCAGAGTACCGATCTGGCTGTTCAATCGCGCTGGCGTTTTTGCGTCCGGCAGCAGATAAACGCCGCGGGTCGATTTTGCATTCAGGACGTTTTGCTGAGTAATTTTTACCGTTTGCTGATTGAGCTGAGTCATTTCTTTGCTCAACGTACTCACGCTCTGGTTCATCTGGCGGACTTCGCTTTGCTGTGCACAGGCGCTGAGGGTGAAAAGGCTACCCATAATGGCCAGTTTTAAATAACGTCTTGTCATGGTTGGGATTCCGTTAACAGAGGATGCTTAATGGTAGACTGTTCGGGTAAGCGCACTATAGATCCTTTATCTCAAAAGCTCTTCCTTTGTTGTCTCGTCACTTCGCGGTAAACTACCTGTTAGTTTAATTACATGTCAGGACGCGCTATGCATTGCCCTTTCTGTTTCGCCGTAGATACCAAAGTTATCGACTCTCGTCTGGTGGGCGAGGGCTCTTCCGTGCGCCGCCGTCGCCAGTGTCTGGTCTGTAATGAGCGTTTTACGACGTTTGAAGTGGCGGAGCTGGTGATGCCGCGGGTCGTAAAAAGCAATGATGTGCGTGAACCCTTCAATGAAGAAAAACTGCGGAGCGGAATGTTGAAAGCCCTGGAGAAACGTCCAGTCAGCTCTGACGACGTGGAAATGGCTGTTAACCACATTAAAACGCATCTGCGCGGGACCGGCGAGCGTGAAGTACCGAGCAAAATGATCGGCAACCTGGTGATGGAGCAGCTGAAAAAGCTCGATAAAGTGGCCTATATCCGCTTTGCTTCCGTCTATCGCAGCTTTGAAGATATCAAAGAGTTCGGCGAAGAGATCGCCCGCCTACAGGATTAAACTATGCTGGACGAAATGTACATGGCGCGAGCGCTCAAGCTGGCCGCGCGCGGACGCTTCACCACTCACCCCAACCCGAATGTCGGCTGCGTTATCGTCAAAGATGGCGAGATCGTCGGTGAAGGTTTTCACTACCGTGCTGGCGAACCTCACGCTGAAGTCCACGCGCTGCGTATGGCTGGTGAAAAAGCTAAAGGCGCGACGGCTTACGTCACGCTGGAGCCCTGCAGCCATCATGGGCGTACGCCGCCGTGCTGCGAAGCGCTGATTGCCGCGGGCGTTTCTCGTGTGGTTGCCGCGATGCAGGACCCGAATCCGCAGGTGGCGGGGCGCGGTCTGTACCGCCTGCAGCAGGAAGGCATTGACGTCAGCCACGGGCTGATGATGAACGAGGCCGAAGCGCTGAATAAAGGTTTTCTCAAACGGATGCGTACCGGATTTCCTTATATCCAGCTTAAAATGGGTGCGTCGCTGGATGGCCGCACGGCGATGGCCAGCGGAGAGAGCCAGTGGATAACCTCTCCACAGGCGCGACGCGATGTTCAGCGTCTACGTGCGCAGAGCCACGCTATCCTTACCAGCAGCGCGACGGTACTGACTGACGATCCGGCGCTAACCGTGCGCTGGGACGAGCTCAATGCCGACACCCAGGCATTGTATCCGCGAGAAAACCTACACCAGCCTTTACGGATCGTTATCGATAGTCAGAACCGCGTGACCCCGCAGCATCGTATCGTGCAGCAGGCGGGTGAGATGCTGTTTGCCCGCACTCACGAAGATGTTCGTCAGTGGCCGGAAAACGTGCGCAGCCTGCTGGTTCCCGAGCATAACGGCCATCTTGATCTGGTGGTGCTGATGATGCAACTGGGTAAACAGCAAATTAATAGTATTTGGGTCGAAGCGGGGCCAACGCTTGCTGGTGCGCTGTTGCAGGCCGGGTTGGTGGACGAGCTTATCGTCTACATTGCGCCTAAACTGTTAGGCACCGATGCACGCGGATTATGTGCGCTGCCGGGGCTTGAGAAACTCGAGCAAGCCCCCCATTTTAAATTCAACGAGATACGTCATGTAGGCCCGGATATTTGCCTGCATTTAATGAACGCTTGATTTCCCCGGTCAAAAGGGAAAGCAGTGCGCCGATTAATATGATAGAATCCGCCCCCCTTGCGGGGCCAAATGAACCCGAAGGAAGAGTATGAACATTATTGAAGCTAACGTTGCTACCCCGGACGCCCGCGTCGCCATCACCATTGCGCGTTTCAACAACTTTATCAATGACAGCCTGCTGGAAGGTGCGATTGACGCCCTGAAACGCATTGGCCAGGTCAAAGATGAAAACATTACCGTTGTTTGGGTTCCTGGTGCGTATGAGCTGCCGCTTGCGACTGACGCACTGGCGAAAACCGGTAAATATGACGCGGTGATCGCGCTGGGTACCGTTATCCGTGGCGGCACTGCGCACTTTGAATATGTGGCTGGCGGAGCAAGCAATGGCCTGGCGCATGTCGCTCAGGACAGCGGGATCCCGGTAGCCTTCGGTGTTCTGACCACTGAAAGTATTGAACAAGCCATCGAGCGTGCTGGTACCAA
Source organism: Klebsiella sp. (assembly GCF_027492335.1). Taxonomy (NCBI): domain Bacteria; kingdom Pseudomonadati; phylum Pseudomonadota; class Gammaproteobacteria; order Enterobacterales; family Enterobacteriaceae; genus Klebsiella; species Klebsiella sp. Next base: position 50,149 of record NZ_JAPUEW010000008.1, read on the forward strand.
AGCCGGTAACAAAGGCGCTGAAGCAGCGCTGACTGCGCTGGAAATGATTAACGTATTGAAAGCCATCAAGGCCTGATTTTTGTAAGGGGAATTCCGTGAAACCTGCTGCTCGTCGCCGCGCCCGTGAGTGTGCTGTCCAGGCGCTTTACTCCTGGCAGTTGTCCAAAAACGACATCGCTGATGTCGAATACCAGTTCCTGGCGGAACAGGATGTGAAAGATGTTGACGTTCTGTATTTCCGTGAACTGCTGACCGGAGTGGCGACTAACAGCGCGTACCTCGACGGCTTGATGAAGCCGTACCTGTCCCGCCTGCTGGAAGAGCTGGGTCAGGTGGAAAAAGCGGTACTGCGAATTGCGCTGTTTGAGCTGTCAAAGCGTAGCGATGTCCCGTACAAAGTTGCGATTAACGAAGCCATTGAACTGGCGAAAACCTTTGGCGCTGAAGATAGCCACAAGTTTGTCAACGGCGTGCTGGACAAAGCAGCCCCGGTAATTCGTCCCAACAAAAAGTAAACTCCAGGGCCGGATTCGCAGATTATCTTTCCTGCAAATCCGGCCTTATTCTTTTCTTTTGCTGAGGCATAACGTATGGCATGCGGCGAGTTTTCCCTGATTGCCCGTTATTTTGATCGTGTTAAAAGCGCTCGTCTCGATGTTGAAACCGGCATTGGCGACGACTGCGCGCTCCTGAATATCCCCGAGAAAAAAACGCTGGCAATCAGCACCGACACCCTGGTGGCGGGAAACCATTTTTTACCTGACATCGACCCTGCTGACCTCGCTTATAAAGCACTGGCGGTGAATCTGAGCGACCTTGCGGCAATGGGCGCTGAACCGGCGTGGTTAACGCTGGCCCTGACCCTGCCGGAAGCAGACGAAGCGTGGCTTGAAGCCTTTAGCGATAGCCTGTTTGTCCAGCTCAACTATTACGATATGCAGTTGATTGGCGGCGATACCACCCGCGGGCCGTTGTCGATGACGCTGGGTATCCACGGCTTTGTGCCGACAGGGCGCGGGCTGAAGCGCTCTGGAGCGAAGCCTGGCGACTGGATTTACGTCACCGGAACACCGGGTGACAGCGCTGCGGGACTGGCGATCTTGCAGGACCGGCTTCAGGTTGAAGATGCGCCCGATGCTGATTACCTGCTGGCACGCCACCTGCGTCCGCTGCCGCGCGTTCTGCAGGGGCAGGCGCTGCGCGATCTGGCAACCTCGGCTATCGATCTCTCCGATGGCTTGATTTCCGATCTGGGTCATATTCTTAACGCCAGCGGCTGCGGTGCGCGCGTCGATCTCGACGCGATGCCGTTCTCGGAGGCAATGCTGCGTCAGGTTGAAACGGAACAGGCGTTGCGTTGGGCTCTCTCCGGCGGCGAAGATTATGAACTGTGCTTTACCGTGCCGGAACTCAATCGCGGGGCGCTTGACGTCGCCCTCGCCAATCTCGGCGCACGTTTCACCTGTATTGGCCAGATTCTCCCGGAATCGGAAGGCCTGCAATTCATCCGCGAAGGCAAGCCTGTCACGCTCGATTTTAAGGGATACGATCATTTTGGCGCGTAGTAGAGATGTGGCGAAAAGCCGCCTGAAGATGAGCAACCCCTGGCATCTTCTGGCTACCGGCTTCGGTAGCGGGCTAAGCCCCGTGGTGCCGGGAACAATGGGGTCGCTGGCGTCGATTCCGTTCTGGTATCTGATGACCTTTCTTCCCTGGCAGCTGTACTCGCTGGTGGTGATGATGGGCATTTGCATCGGCGTCTATATCTGCCATCGTACGGCGAAAGATATGGGTACCCACGATCATGGCAGTATCGTCTGGGATGAGTTTGTCGGGATGTGGATAACCCTGATGGCTATACCGACGTTGGACTGGCAGTGGGTTGCCGGCGGGTTTGTGATTTTCCGTATTTTTGATATGTGGAAACCCTGGCCGATCCGTTGGTTCGACCGCAACATTCATGGCGGGATGGGGATCATGGTAGACGATATCGTCGCCGGAGTGATTTCCGCCGGGGTGCTGTACGTGATTGGTCACCACTGGCCGATTGGTCTTTTCTAAGCACAGTAAACTCCAGGTCAGCAGCTTCCCGGAGGCGGTGCTGCGCACCTGTCCGGGCTACCGAATCCGCAGATCGCGCAGGACCCGTAGCCCGGGCAACGCGCCGCCCCCGGGGAGAAGAAAGAGCCGGGCGTTGAGCTTTACTTGAACCCGACAATCGGGTGCGGTTTATACGGCGTCTCTAACTTTTCAATCTGCTCCGGTGTGAGCGTTAAATCGACTGCATGTAGCAGCTCGTCCATTTGCTCCTGCCTTGATGCGCCAATAATTGGCGCAGCCACGCCAGGTTTGCTCAATAGCCAGGCCAGCGCTACCTGAGCGCGATTGGCGTCAAGCTCCTCTGCTACCTCGGCCAGGTTGTTGGCAATCAATTCATCATTTTCATCCGTTGCGTTGTAGAGCGCCTTGCCGACTTCATCCGATACCAGTCGGGCGGTAGTTTCTCCCCAAGGGCGAGTCAGGCGACCGCGCGCCAGTGGGCTCCATGGCATCACCGCGACGCCTTCGCGGCTGCACAGCGGCAACATCTCATTTTCTTCTTCGCGGTAAATCAGGTTGTAGTGATCCTGCATGGTCACGAAGCGCGCCCAGTTGTTTTTCTCCTGCAACATCAAGGCCTGAGCGAACTGCCGGGCATGCATCGACGACGCGCCGATATAGCGAGCCTTACCCGCTTTAACCACATCGTTTAGCGCCTCCAGGGTCTCTTCAATGGGCGTGCTGTAATCCCAGCGATGGATTTGCAGCAGATCGACATACTCCATGCCGAGGCGGCGCAGGCTATCGTCAATGGAACGCAGAATCTGCGCACGCGACAGGCCCTGCGGTAGATCGCCCACCTGATGATAAACCTTGGTAGCAACGATAACCGAGTCGCGGCGGGCATACTCACGCAGCGCGCGGCCGAGGATCTCCTCACTGCTGCCGTCAGAATAGTTGTTTGAGGTGTCGAAAAAATTAATACCGCCTTCCTGAGCGTGCTTTATCAGCGGGCGGCTGCTCTCTTCCGGTAAGGTCCAGGCATGGTTGCCGCGATCCGGTTCGCCAAAGGTCATGCAGCCGAGGCAGAGCCGGGAAACGCGCAGATCGGTATCGCCAAGGGGAATGTAATGCATAATGCGCTCCTGCTACTTTAAAGGGTATCCTTTAAGCATAGCAGGAGCACCAGGGGGGATTATGCTAGCCAGGTATTGATTTTGGCTTCTATACCAGCGGCATCCAGGCCGAGGTCGGCGTGAACTTCTTCCTGAGTCCCTTGCGGGATAAAGAAATCAGGTAGGCCCAGATTCAGCACCGGCACCACACGGCGGCGGGCCATCAGCACCTCGTTCACGCCGCTACCCGCGCCACCCATAATGGCGTTCTCTTCCAGAGTCACCAGCACGTCATGTTCTGCGGCAAGCTGTAGGACAAGCGATTCGTCCAACGGCTTAGCAAAGCGCATGTCCACCAGCGTGGCGTTAAGATTTTCCGCCGCTTTGGCCGCTTGCGGTAGCAACGTGCCGAAGTTCAGAATCGCGATTTTCTCGCCTTTGCGTTTCACCACGCCTTTACCGATAGGCAGTAAGGTCAGCGGCTCAAACGCCGCGCCGGTACCAGCGCCGCGCGGATAGCGCACCGCGCTTGGTCCGTCGTTGTAGTGATAACCGGTATGCAGCATCTGGCGGCATTCGTTCTCATCGCTCGGGGTCATAATGACCATATCCGGAATGCAGCGCAGGAAGGAAATATCGAATGCACCCTGATGGGTCTGACCGTCAGCGCCAACGATACCCGCACGATCGATAGCGAACAGCACCGGCAGCTTCTGGATGGCGACATCGTGAATCACCTGATCATAGGCGCGTTGCAGGAAGGTAGAGTAAATCGCCACCACCGGTTTATACCCGCCAATCGCCAGCCCGGCAGCAAAGGTCACCGCGTGCTGCTCGGCAATAGCGACATCGAAATACTGGTCAGGGTATTTTTTCGAGAACTCGACCATCCCGGAACCTTCGCGCATTGCTGGCGTGACGGCCATCAGCTTGTCATCTTTTGCGGCAGTTTCGCACAGCCAGTCGCCAAAGATTTTCGAGTAAGAGGGCAGGCCGCCGCTGCTTTTTGGCAGCACGCCGCTGGTGTGGTCGAATTTAGGCACCGCATGGAAGGTAATCGGGTCTTTTTCGGCTGGCTCATAGCCGCGACCTTTTTTGGTCATAATATGCAGGAACTGCGGCCCCTTAAGGTCGCGCATGTTCTTCAGCGTATTGACCAGACCGATAACATCATGACCGTCCACCGGTCCAATGTAGTTAAAGCCCAGCTCTTCAAACAGCGTCCCCGGAACCACCATCCCTTTGATGTGTTCCTCGGTGCGTTTGAGCAGCTCTTTAATCGGCGGTACGCCAGAGAAAACCTTTTTGCCGCCTTCGCGCAGCGTGGAATAGAGCTTTCCAGAAAGCAGTTGCGCCAGATGGTTGTTTAGCGCGCCCACGTTTTCGGAAATCGACATTTCATTGTCGTTGAGCACCACTAGCAGATCGGGTTTGATATCGCCCGCGTGGTTCATTGCTTCAAACGCCATCCCGGCGGTAATTGCCCCGTCGCCGATCACGCAGACCGCACGGCGCTGCTTATCTTCTTTCGCGGCGGCGATAGCGATGCCGATCCCGGCAGAGATAGAGGTAGAAGAGTGGCCGACGCTCAGGACGTCATACTCACTTTCTCCGCGCCACGGGAAGGGATGCAGGCCGCCTTTCTGGCGAATAGTGCCGATTTTGTCACGGCGACCGGTCAGAATTTTATGCGGGTAGGCCTGGTGGCCAACGTCCCAGATAAGACGGTCGAACGGCGTGTTATAGACGTAGTGCAGCGCCACGGTTAACTCTACCGTGCCGAGACCAGAAGCAAAATGCCCACTGGAACGGCTGACGCTGTCCAGCAGATAACGGCGCAGTTCATCGCACAGTTTCGGTAGGCTATCTTTCGGCAACAAACGCAACTCCTGGGTGGAATCCACCAGCGCCAGGGTCGGGTATTTGGCAATATCAAAACTCATCAGAGACTCATTTATTGTTTATTTATCACGCTGAATTATGTAATTCGCGAGCGCTTCCAGTGCCGTAGTATCCAGAGATTGCGCGGCCAGCTCATTTAGCGATTGGCGGGCGTCGGTAATCAGGTCATGGGCCTTTTTCCGGGCCTGCTCAAGTCCCAGGAGAGCGGGGTAGGTACTTTTGCCCAACTGCTGGTCGGCTCCCTGACGTTTGCCAAGGGTCGCAGTATCCCCTACCACGTCGAGAATGTCATCCTGGACCTGGAAGGCGAGACCGATATTTTCTGCGTATCGATCGAGTGCGGGTAGCGCTTTACGTCCCGCTTCACCTGCACTCAGCGCGCCCATACGTACGGCTGCGCGAATGAGTGCTCCGGTTTTGTGGCGATGGATGCGTTCCAGAGCCTGCAGGTCAACCTGATGCCCTTCCGCTTCCAGATCCAGCGCCTGGCCGCCGCACATTCCGGCGATGCCGCTGGCCTGCGCCAGTTCAGAAATCATCGCCAGGCGATTGCGGTCCGCGACTTCTGGCATAGGCGCATCACTCAGTATAGAAAACGCCAGCGTTTGTAGCGCGTCCCCGGCAAGAATTGCATTTGCTTCACCGAATTTAATATGGCAGGTCGGCTGGCCGCGGCGTAAATCGTCATCATCCATGGCCGGCAGGTCGTCGTGTATCAGTGAGTAAGCATGAATACATTCGACGGCAGCAGCAGGGGCATCCAGCGTGGTACGGCTAACGCTAAACATGTCGCCAGTGGCGTAAACCAGAAATGGACGCAGGCGTTTGCCGCCTAATAATGCACCGTACTGCATCGCTTCGACCAGCGGAGTGTTCTGAAAGGGCTGCGGGGTGATAAAGCGGCGCAGCGCTTCATTGGCCTGCTCAACGCACGCCTGTAGCTGTTGCGGAAAGTTCATTTATTCAGCGTCCGGCGTAAAAGGCGTAAGCGGCGCGTCTTCGCTATCTGCCAGCAAAATTTGTACGCGCTGTTCGGCCTGCTGCAGTTTTGCCTGCCCCTGGCGGGCCAGCTGTATTCCGCGCTCAAATTCGCCGAGTGCTTCTTCTAACGGTAGTGAGCCGCTTTCCAGACGAGTGACTATTTGCTCCAGCTCGCCCAGGGCGGTTTCAAAGCTGGCCGGGGCTTCATTTTTCTTTGGCATAGTGAATATAGACTCTTGTTATGTCTCGATGGCTATCAATATGGTAACGAAGTCGAGCGGTTAATCAAATAACGCGCAATGCCAGGTGAAAAGCGTCCAATAGTGGTATACTCCGCGCCCTGGATGCAGACGCGGGTTGCGCCTGTACAACTTTTTATGCTCAAAGCCCAGTCGGGCTTGCCAACGAACTATTGTCGCCATGAAGTTTATCATTAAATTGTTCCCGGAAATCACCATCAAAAGCCAATCTGTGCGATTGCGCTTCATTAAAATCTTAACCGGGAACATTCGTAACGTTCTCAAAAACTATGATGAGACGCTTGCCGTCGTTCGTCATTGGGATCATATCGAAGTCCGGGCAAAAGATGAAAATCAGCGTCTGGCTATTCGCGATGCGCTGACGCGTATTCCGGGTATTCACCATATTCTGGAAGTCGAAGACGTTCCTTTCACTTCGCTGCACGATATTTTCGAGCAGACGCTGCCGCTGTGGCGTGAAACGCTGGAAGGTAAAACCTTCTGTGTGCGCGTCAAACGTCGTGGTAAGCATGAGTTTACCTCTATCGAAGTGGAACGCTACGTCGGCGGTGGTCTTAACCAGCACATTGAAACGGCGCGCGTAAAGCTGACTGACCCCGATGTCACGGTGAACCTGGGGATCGAAAACGATCGTCTGCTGCTGGTAAAAGGGCGTTATGAAGGTATCGGTGGTTATCCCATCGGTACCCAGGAAGACGTGCTGTCGCTGATTTCCGGCGGTTTTGACTCCGGCGTATCCAGCTATATGCTGATGCGCCGTGGCTGCCGTGTGCACTACTGCTTCTTTAATCTCGGCGGCGCTGCGCATGAAATCGGCGTACGTCAGGTGGCGCATTATCTGTGGAACCGCTTCGGCAGCTCCCACCGTGTGCGTTTTGTGGCGATTAATTTCGAGCCGGTGGTGGGCGAAATTCTTGAGAAAGTTGACGACGGCCAGATGGGGGTGGTGCTCAAACGTATGATGGTCCGCGCGGCGTCGAAAGTTGCTGAGCGCTATGGCGTACAGGCGCTGGTCACCGGCGAAGCATTGGGCCAGGTTTCCAGCCAGACGCTGACCAACCTGCGTTTAATCGACAACGTCTCGGATACGCTGATTCTGCGTCCGCTGATTTCGCACGATAAAGAGCACATTATTAACCTGGCGCGTGAAATCGGTACCGAAGATTTTGCCCGCACCATGCCGGAATACTGCGGCGTTATCTCGAAAAGCCCGACCGTGAAAGCGGTGAAGGCGAAGATCGAAGCGGAAGAAGAAAACTTCGATTTCAGCATCCTTGAAAAAGTGGTGGCGGAAGCGAATAACATTGATATTCGCGATATTGCCCAGCAGACCGAGCAGGACGTGGTGGAAGTGGAAACCGTCAGCGGTTTTGGCTCTAACGACGTTATCCTCGATATTCGTTCTGTTGATGAGCAGGATGAAAGGCCGTTGAAGGTAGAGGGTATCGATGTGGTTTCCCTGCCGTTCTACAAGTTGAGCACTAAATTCGGCGATCTCGACCAGAGTAAAACCTGGTTGCTGTGGTGCGAACGTGGCGTCATGAGCCGCCTGCAGGCGCTGTATTTGCGTGAGCAGGGCTTTGAGAATGTTAAAGTGTATCGCCCGTAGATTTTCCTGACTAAGGCGTAAGCATTGAAAACGGCAACCCTGGATTGGGTTGCCGTTTTGCATTTACTCGTAATAGTTATAAATGCCCGCCGCCATCACCAGCTGTGATGCGACTTCATGGGCTTTTTCACGTCCAACCAGCAAATCAATGATCTTCAGTGCGAAATCAATCGATGTTCCCGGCCCCTGACTGGTGAGCAGGTTAACTCGCGGATCCCAGACGACGCGTTTGTCTTGCCATTGTTCGGTGGGGATTTGCTCTTTCAGTGTAGGAAAACCGGTCATATTACCGATTGGGAAGAGGTTATGCGGTACCAGCACGGTGGCCGCCGCGGCGCAGATCGCCGCGACAATACGCCCGGAGAGATGAAACTGGCGTACCGTTTCTACCAGCAGCGGGCTATCGCGGAAGCACTCTGCACCTTTAATCCCGCCAGGCAGAACAATGATGTCAAAATCACCGTCGGCAACTTCGACCAGCGGCGCATCTGCCAGCAGTTTGACGCCGCGCGAACAAACGATCGTCAGGCTACCATCGCTGGCGACGCTTGCTGTGGTGACTTTTACGCCGCCGCGAACGAGTAAATCGATGGTGGTGACCGCTTCGGTCTCTTCGCTACCAGGGGCGAGGCAAATCAGTGCCGACGCGCTCATATTCATTCTCCTTACGCTTAACCTGTTCAAATAGGCGGGCATTTTCCGGTACGGCTATGCCGTGGGCACGGGCGCGTTTGAGTAAAAAACCGGTGATATAATCGATTTCCGTATGGCGCTGGGCGAGAATATCCTGCAGCATTGAGGATGTATTTTCTGCCGTACTTTCAATGACCTGATGAATATAGAATAACAGGTTTTCCGGCGAGGTATGCATCCCTTCACGTTCCATGACCGCGGCGACTTCATAACAGATAGCTGCGACCTCTTGCGGATATTTACGTAATTCACCGTTCCGACAATTTTTTAACGCTGTGAGCGGGTTAATGACGCAATTTACCGCCAGCTTACTCCAGGTTGCGGGATAAATATTGTTATGCCAGGCGACGTCGGGCAGCACGCCCTGTAAGACATCGGCAAGGTGACTGTAGTCCTGCGGATAAACTTTTGCCGGGCCAATATGGCTGGTACCGTTGGCAACGTGGACGATAACGTTGCCATCGCGTCGGGCTGCCTGGGTGGTCGAGGCCATCAGCAGCGGCTGTTTGACGCTCTTAAGCTCATCAACGGTACCCATACCGTTATGCATTAATAAAATTGGTGCTGATACGGGTAGGATCTCGCTGAGATTTTTCACCGCATTGGAGACCTGCCAGGCCTTGAGCGTCACCAGCAGCAGATCGCTGCTGGCGAGAAAATCGGGATCGTTAGCGGTGAATGATTCATTAAACACGCTACCGTCGGTTTCAATGACATTAACACTACAGAATGGCTGTGGGACGCGTAACCAGCCCTGGACTTCATGTCCGTGTTTGTACAGCGCAGTTAGCCATAATTGTCCCAGTGCACCGCATCCGAGTACGGTTACTTTCATTATTCCTCCTCACCTGTTCGAGCTGCATCAGGTGCTCATGGCTAAAGTATAGCGTTATCAGTTATCCTTTCGGGATAACAAGTTGAGTTATGTCGCGTTGTGGGTATTATGCAACGCAAAAGAAACGGAAGGAGAGGAAAAGATGCCATCTTTCGATATTGTCTCTGAAGTCGATCTTCAGGAAGTTCGAAACGCCGTAGAGAACGCAACCCGTGAAGTTGAGTCGCGTTTTGATTTTCGTAACGTTGAAGCGAGCTTTGAGCTGAACGAAAAAAACGAGACCATCAAGGTCCTCAGCGAATCTGATTTCCAGATTAATCAGCTGCTGGATATTCTGCGCGCCAAGCTGCTAAAACGCGGAATTGAAGGCAGTTCTATCGAGGTGCCGGATGAGTTCGTGCACAGCGGTAAAACCTGGTTTGTTGATGCGAAGCTGAAGCAGGGCATTGAGAGCTCGATGCAGAAGAAAATCGTCAAACTGATCAAAGACAGCAAGCTGAAGGTGCAGGCGCAGATCCAGGGCGAAGAAATTCGCGTTACTGGTAAAGCGCGTGACGATCTGCAGGCGGTTATGGCGCTGGTACGCGGCGGTGATTTAGGCCAGCCGTTCCAGTTCAAAAATTTCCGCGATTAATGTATTGATATTGCTGTGTTTTGTAGACCGGGCAAAGCGTTAATCGCTGCCCGGCTAAACACGAGTATCAGCCAGAAGCGGGTTACCCCGCTTTTTTACGCCCCTTTGATAACCTGCTCAACCTCAAAGCGGTTAGTCAATTTACTGTCGATTTTGATGTACACCGAACGCTCTTCTGCGACCACCAGAGCCTCTTTTACACCTTCTTTAGCTTGCAAGCGCGCTTGCAACATTGCATCAGCCACAACATCGTCTGGAATTTCTACCCGTAGACTGCTGACATATGGCGGTTCACTCATTGTACTGGCTACCAATAACCACAGCATAGACAGCAATGCTCCGAGCAGGAATACAGTTTGCGAGTCAAAGAAGCCATCCACCCAACCGCCGAGCGCCCCGCCAATTGCCACGCCGAGGAATTGGCTAGTAGAGTAGATTCCCATTGCGGTGCCTTTATATCCGGCAGGAGATTCTTTACTGATTAACGAGGGCAGTAGCGCTTCCAGCAAGTTGAACGCAAGGAAGAACAGTTGAACGCCGGCCACCAACTCCCAGAAGTATCCCCCGGCACCCCAAAGGACAATTTCAGCTATCAGCAGAATAGCCACGCACAGCATGAATACGCGCTTCATTTTGCGCTTCACTTCGGCGTAGATAATAAACGGTACCACGGCGACAAATGAGACCAGCATGGTGACCAGATAGATTTTCCAGTGCTCAGCGGCAGGGAAACCGGCGGCCTCCAGCTGGCCTGGGAGGGCGACGAAGGTGGACATCAGCATGATGTGCAGGCACATAATGCCGAAATTAAGCTTCAGCAGTTTTGGCTCAGCAAGCACTTTACTAAAGCAGCCTTTTACCATCCCGGACTCACGATTCAGCACGTGATTCTGGCTATTTGGCACTACCCACAGCGTGAGCAAAATACCGAGTGTCGCCAGGACGGCAATCATCCAGAACAGAGCGTGCAGGCCAAGCTGATGAGTAACAATGGGCCCGAGCACCATAGCTATAGCAAAGGTGATGCCGAAGCTGACGCCGATAAAGGCCATGGCTTTGGTGCGGTTCTGTTCGCGGGTTAAATCGGAAAGTAAGGCCATTACCGCGGCGGCAATCGCTCCGGAGCCCTGGAGCGCGCGACCAAGAATAATGCCCCAGATAGAGTCAGAGAGGGCGGCGATAATACTGCCGATAACGAAGATTAACAGGCCGCCGACGATCAGCGGTTTACGACCAATTCGGTCTGAAAGCAGGCCGAAAGGCACCTGAAATATCGCTTGAGCCAGCCCATAGATACCAATAGCCAGACCGATGAGTGCTTCACTTGCGCCCTGTAACGCCATGCCATAGGTGGTCAGAACCGGGAGGACCATAAACATGCCAAGCATGCGCAGAGAGAATACGGTCCCCAAACCCCAGGTCGCGCGCAGCTCGCCTGGCGTCATTTTGTTATCGTTCATTACCACCTCAATATAAAAACTGCGACTAGTGTAGTGGGGGGAACCTAAAGCGTAAATAAATGTTTGTTTAACAGATATTACGGCAGTGTTGCATGATGAGGTGGGTAGGGTAGAGAGAGAAAGAAACCAGTGGAGGAGCCTCCACTGGCGCTCAGAGATTATTGGCAGTTGAAGTCAACCCACTGGCCGCCTGCATCGGCGGATTTAACGCACTGTTCAACCCAGTAGACGCCGTGGAGTCCGGCTTCAACGTTCGGATACCAGAAGGTCTCCAGGAACTCACGATCGCCGCGATCCATTGCGTCCATGGCGATAGCGTAGCGGCGGTAGAGGTTAGCCCAGGCCTCGAACAATCCTTCCGGATGGCCTCCGCCGATACGATCGTCCGCCAGCGCTTGCTGACTCAGATAGGGCATCCCGCGCTCAAGAACGCGTGCCGGTTCGCCCTGTACCTCATAGCTGAGCTGATTCGGGCGCTCATCCCACCATTCGATACTGGCTTTTTCCCCGATAACGCGCACTTTCTGTGAGTGCATTGCGCCGCTGTTGACTGCGCTGGTCCACAGAGAACCGACTGCACCATTGTTATATTCCATCAGTACAAAGGCGTTATCTTCCAGCGGGGCGCGGGATTTGACAAAGCTCTGGCGGGAGCACATCAGCCGGGTGATGTTGAGATTTGGTACCATTGTTTCCGCAATAAACAGCGGGTGGGTTGCCAAATCCCCCAACACATAGCTTGGCCCCGCATATTTTGGCGTCACGCGCCAGCGGGTAGATTCAGCCTGCAGTTCGACGGCTTCATTATGAAAACCGTGGGCAAACTGCATATTAATAATGCGGATCTCGCCGAGCATCCCCTCGGCGATCATCTGACGAGCCTGCTGGATCATCTGGTGCCCGGCATAGCCGTAAGTCACGCCGATGATTTTATTCTGCTTTTTACTCAGCGCCAGCAGTTCGCGGGCTTCATCGGCGGTAAAGCACAGAGGTTTTTCACAGACAACGTGCAGCCCGGCTTCCAGCGCCGCTTTGGTGATGGCGAAGTGGGTATTATTCGGCGTGGTCACCGAAACGGCCTCAATACCGTCAGGGCGTTTAGCCTCTTCTGCAAACAATGTTTGATAATCGGCGTAGCAACGCTCAGGAGCGATTCCGAGCTGCTCACCAAATTGACGCCCGCGTTCGGCATCTATATCAAGCGCACCGGCCAGCAGGGTAAAGACATTGTCGCGTAGCGCCGCGCAGCGGTGGCTATAGCCAATCTGGCTGGTACCGCCACCGCCGACCATTCCCCAGCGCAGGGAGCGAGATAAGGGTTTCATGCCGTTTAACATGATAGTGCTCTCCTTTATATAGATACTACGGATTTCAGATGTTCTTCTGTATACCCACGCTCGACGAGCGCGGGTGTGGTTTTGCGGTTTTACATTTCTCCACGGGCTTCGCGTTCTTTCAGCTCCTGCATAATCTGCGGGTACTGCTTATCCAGCCGGTAAAAAAGCAGCGTAATAATGACCAGGATCCACAGGAAGAAAGAGCCGTAGAGGTAAACGTTGTTAATCATGTCGATAGCGCTTTGCGGCTGAACGCCGGAACCGCTACTTGAGCTGACGTAGCCCGCCATACTCAACAGACCGGAGATAACCGCAGCGGCAACACCCGCGCCGAGTTTCGTCCCGACGGAACCCGCGGAAAAGATCATCCCTTCCTGTCTGACGCGGGTTTTCCATTGACCGAATTCGACGGCATCGCCGCAGAAGCCGAACAGCACGGCATTCAGCGGGGCGAAGCCGATTCCGCGAATAATCGCGTTTGCCAGCGCCCAGTGGTAGTCGTTGGAATTGAACATGAACAGCACCTGACCAATGGTCGCCAGCACAATGCCGCACAATGCAACGTTGCGCTTACCGTATTTGCGGATGGGAACGGAGCTGAGGAAGGTGAAAATGATGATACAGGCGGTTTCGGCAACGAAAATAGAGCTGTAGAAAGTGTCGTCGCCAAGCACGTAGCGGCAGTAGTAAGGCAGAGCGATACCAACCACGGTGTAATAAACGCTCTGGGCGGTCCACAGAATTGCGCTGGCCCAGAAGTACTGGTTCCTGAAAAGTGCGGAAAGCTGGGTTTTTACCGGCACGTTACCTTGCTTTTCGCGCGCTTTGATAACCACTTTCTCTTCGCATTTGTAGAAGCAAAACAGCAACAGCAGCAGGGCCAGAAAAGCCCAAATGGCCATGGTTTTGATCCATGCAGCCTGATCGTCGCCGAAGTATTTCACCAGTGGCAATGTACAAGCTACAGCGAGAATACGACCGAACGGCGACATCGACATTCTGGTGATGCTGAGCATATCCCTTTCCCATGAGTCGCGAGTCATCATGGCGGAAAGGCTGCCGTAGGGAAGGTTGATAGCGGTGTAGCACACGGTGGTACAGAAGTTATAAGCCACTAGCAAATAAAGAAACTGTAGCGTGCTAGTGGTTTGCGGAACGGTAAATAACAGGATCGCAGAAACGGCATAGGGAACGCTCATCCAGAGCAGCCAGGGACGCGATTTACCCCAGCGGGAGCTTGTGCGTTCAACCATCAGTCCCATTATCACGTCGGACACGCCGTCAAACAGACGGGAGATCAGCATCACCAGGCCAACGGTGGCGATGCTGATTCCTACATAGTCGGTATAGAACAGGGTTAATACAGTGCCAATCATGCCGAAAACGACATTGCAGGCGGTATCGCCGCCGCCGTAAGCAATGCGGGTGGTCCAGGTTAGCTTATCGCCGCGCGCCGCTGCGGGGGAGAGAAGGATCTGCTGTTCACTCATGGTCTATTCCTTTGTCGGGGGGCAAGTAAGTACCTCAGTGCCAGTTCCGCCGGCACAACCTTATCCTGAATGTCAGCCAGAACATATGGAAATATTTATTTCATTTCAATGATTATTTGAAATTTAATTTCTGTATATGCGAGGGGGATCGAAAAATGAAAATATTGCGTCAGTGATTTTACATTCGCAATCATTAAACTAGGTTGATTGATATGGTTATTAATCAGGTTTTTGATGAGTTATTTATTTGTTGATTGTATTGATTTGGTGCTTTTTAAGCGGAAAATTGAGAGGTGAATCGATAATTCTAGTGGGATTATTTTTTCATTTAATAAATAAATGAAATTTATTTTTCTTTAATTGATAAGGCAAGCACGATGCCAGGCCGTGCCTGCCTGAACTTAACGTTTTATTGCGTGCTCCTGATAGCCGTTGCGGATGTGGTGGATTTTGTCGCCGAGTCGGCGGCAAAAATGCCTTTGGCAGTGAGTCCGACCACAGTAATCGCGGCGGGGATCCCCAGAATTAAAAATACGCTCTCGAAACTGAGATCCAGCGCCAGCATTTCAGCCCCGGCAAAGGCGCTAAGGATCGCGCCCATACGGCCAACGCCGTGCATCCAACTGGAGCCGGTGGCTCGTGCTTCAGTCGGATAATAGCGGGCGGAGAGCGCGTTCATACCGGTATTCGCGCCGTTCAGGCAGGCTCCGCTGATAAACGCCAGCAGGCAGATGAGCGCAAAGCTTGCCGCCGCATAGCCCATTGCCATTGTGAACAGTCCGCCGACCGCGTAAATCAGCCCGAGCGCCCGATGCGGGTTGATCCGGTCCATCAGCCAGCCTGCAAACAGCGAACCAATGGTTCCGCCCGCCTGATACATCGCCGTCATCACTGCCGCCTGGCTGACCGTCAGACCGACCTCTTTGACCAGCGTCGGCAACCAGCTACCGAGGAGATAGACCAGAAACAGCCCCATAAAGTAGACCAGCCACAGCATCAGCGATCCGAATCGGTACTGGCGGGAGAGCACGATACGCATCGCGTTACCATCCACGGGCTGTGTCGGGAAGGTAAACTGGGCATCATCGGCGATTTGCCCGGGGTAGAGGCGCTGCAAAACAGTCCGAATACGTTCGGCCGGAGCGCGCTTAACCACCAGAAAGCGCACTGATTCAGGTAACAGCCAAATAAGTACCGGAGCGAATAGCACCGGCAGAATGCCGCCGAGCATCATCAGCGAGTGCCAGCCAAACTGTGGGATCAGCCATGATGCGGAGAAACCGCCTGCCGCCGCGCCGAAAGTGAAGCCACAAAAAATCACGGTGATAAGAAATGAACGCTGGCGCTCTGGTGCGTATTCCGACACCAGGGTGCCGATATTCGGCATTGCGGCACCTAATCCCAGTCCGGTCATAAAACGAAAGAACATCATCTGCTCAATGTTTTGTGAAAAGGCGGTGGCAATGGTCCAGAAACCGAAGAAAAAGACGCTATTGATGATGATTTTTTTCCGCCCCAGCCAGTCGGCAAGTGGGCCGGAGAAGATGGCGCCCAGCGCCAGGCCGATCAGCGCGGCGCTAATCACAAAGCCGAGTTCGTGATTGCTCACTCCCCACTCCTGTTTTAGCGTCGGGGCGATAAAGCCCATAATGGCAATATCAAAACCGTCCAGAGCAATCACGCAGAAGCCTAAAAACACCACCAGCTTTTGGAAGCGGCTGAGCGGATTGGTGTTAATTAACTCCCTGACGTCCAGGCGTTGAGTCTGTGTCATGGAATTCTCCTTATGCGCAAGGGCGCAGATAAGACTGCGCGGCATTGAACAGCAGTTGGGCACGAGTGATCGCAGGTAGCGCACCCTGGTCACCGCTTAAGGGAACCTCCAGGGAGACCGGCAGCGTGTCTGGAAGCGCCGCCATCAGACCTCGCAGGTCGAGCCCGCCTTCGCCGGGAACTTTACGTGCTGCACGGGCCTGGTAAATCAGCTCTTGTTCATCAACGGGCACCTGCGGCGAGGCATCGCAAAGCTGCATATAGTTGAGGCAATTTTGCGGTAGCGTGGCGAGCGTGGAGAGCGACTCGCCCGCTCGCCAGAAGTGGATAGCATCGATCAGAATGCCGATATTCGAGCGACCGCTGGCGTTGATCAATGACTGGGCCTGGGCGATGGTGCGCAAATGGGTCCAGGGCATAGGCTCCAGATTCATGGTTAAACCATACTCCTGGCCAGCTTCGGCGAGTCTGGCCAGGTTGTCTGCGCTGCGCGCCTGATTTTCATCATTTCCGGCAACCAGTACCTGCCTGGCACCCAGGCGTGCGGCGGTATCGAGGAATAATTGCAGACGGGCATTGAGTGAAAAATCTGGCGTCAGGCGAACAATTTCGACGTCCGAGACGCGAATGCCGGTTTCCATCAGCGCCGACAGAGTGTCGCGCACGGCAGGGGTATTACCGAGCATGTCGTAATCCGGGTCGGAGGGCGTAGCGGGAAGCAGGCGCAGGCCGACGTGGGTGAATCCGGTTTGTGCCGCGATTCGCACCTGTTCCGGTGGCGGGACGTCGAGTAGGGTAAGCGCGGCGAGTGACAGGGTTCGCATGTTCATAAAGGACTCCAGTACAGTTGCAGGTGGTTGTTGTTATTTGTATTGCCGTCCCTGGTAAGATGTCTTTTATTGCATTGTTTTTGTTATGTTTACTGCCAGTTTTTTACCGACCAGATAGCCAAAGGTCATGGCCGGTCCGAGCGTGATACCACCGCTGGGATAGAATCCCTGCATCACGCTCGACATATCGTTGCCGATGGCGTAAAGGCCAGGAATCGGCTGCTGTTGAGCATTCAGTACCTGTGCGTTTTCATCAGTTTGCAGTCCGCTGAAGGAGCCCAGAGAACCGGGAAGAATACGTACGGCATAAAAAGGCGCATGGCGCAGTTCGCCGAGGGTCGGATGGCCGGAATGGCTGGCATCACCCTGCGCGCGGTTGTATGCCGACGCGCCGCGCTGAAAATCCTCGTCTTCTCCTTTGCTGGTAAAGCCGTTAAAGCGGGCTACTGTTTCCGTTAATTGCCGAGAATCGATTGCACACTGTTGTGCCAGTGCCCCCAGCGTTTTGCCGCATTGCAGGTAACCGGTTCGTAACCAGGCTGTCGGTGAAAAGGGGAAGGGGCGCGCGTGGCCTAACCCATAGCGGTGCAGCGCACGACTGTCTGCTATCAGCCATGCCTGCGGCGCTTCGCCCGGTGGAGTCGCATCCAGCAGAGCGGCAATAAAATCGTGATAGGAGTTAGCCTCGTTGGCGAAGCGTTTGCCGTTGGGCAGAACGGCGATAAAGCCTGGCTTGGCTCGTTCAACCAGATGCGGGAATACCAGTTGCAGACCGCTGGCGAGTGTGACACGCGAAACCGGTGCCCAGGCCATGGCGTGCCTGAGTGAGCCATCAAACTGGCCTCCAGCTGATTCGCCGAGTCGAATGCCATCACCCTGATTACCTGGCGGTGCAGCGGAGAAATGACCGTAGCCGCTGGCGGCGTGGGGCACATTTTGCGCCAGACGCTGCCTGTCGTGAGGAAAACCGCCGCATGCGAGGATCACCGCCCCGGCGCGAACCTCTATCTCACCGCTGTCGCTGCGCAATACCGCACCCTCTATGCCTTTGTCAGAAGTGAGCAGTCGTTCTACCGGCGCGTTAAGCTGAAAATTAACCCCGGTATCCAACGCAGAACGCAGCAGGCGAGCAACCAGCGCATTGCCGTTAACCAGATGTTGCCCGCGTCCGGCGCGCAGCCGCTGCCAGCCGTGGCGTAACAGGCGGCGGGTTGCGTATATCGCCGAGCGCGGCGAGCGGGTGGCGTTAAAAAAATGCGCCATGTCCGTGCCGCCAGCGATGCCCATGCCCGCGAGGCTAATGGTTTCCAACGGCGGACGCAGGCGGTGCAGCCAGTCACCGAGTAAGCGCCCGTCAAAAGGCTGCGCGGTAACCGATCGGCCGCCGTGTGCATAGCCCGGCGAGTTATGAAAGTCGGGCATTTTGCTGCCGGATAGAAACTGCACCACCGTGTGACGTCGGAAGAAGTCAATCATCTCCGGGCCGTACTTTAAGAAAGTGAGCAGGCGAGCGTCGGCAGGTTGCCCATCCATCTCATGCCGGAGATAGGTGAGCGGCTCATCGGGATCTTCCTCAATGCCTTCCTCGCGCGCCAGCGGATTGTGCGGGATCCACAGCCATCCGCCGGACCACGCGCTGGTGCCGCCAATCACCGACTCTTTTTCCGCAACTAACACGCTGGCACCGCCGAGCGCGGCGGTGACGGCGGCAGACAGCCCCGCCGCGCCGGAGCCGACCACCAGAACATCTACGTTCATCTGCCCGCTCATGAATATCTCCTTATTGCAGTGGTGAAAAATCAGTAGGGCGCAAGAGAACCGACTCCAGGCGTTCGACGGCAGCAAGCTCGCGGTTCTTGCGCGAGAAAGTGAGCCAGCGTTCGTCTTGTGCCATCCGCGTCCGGCGCACCAGACGATCGTCGAGGCTCTCGTAGGCCCAGATATGTACCACCTGATTGACCACGCCAATTTCGGTAAAGAAGAAGCCGATAAGTTTGCCGAGATGTTCGGTCTGAACGGCGTAAGCATCGCTTTTATACAACGCCAGCCAGTCAGCCATTTTCAGCGGATTGATGGTGTAGGTACGTTTTTCATAGATCATGGTTTTCTCCTGTTGACAGTGCGTGTTGTTGCGCCATATGGCTGGCTGAGAGATAGCCGAAGGTCAGCGCCGGGCCGAGGGTAATTCCGGGGCCGGGGTAGGTTCCGGCCATCATCGAATCCATATCGTTACCCACGGCGTAGAGTCCTTTAATGGGTTGCCCCTGTTGATTAATGACCTGGGCATCGGCGGTGGTGACCAGCCCGCGTGAAGTACCGAGGTCACCGGTATAGAGGGTGACGGCATAAAACGGTGCGTTAGTCAGCGGGGCGTTACAGGCGTTTGGCTGGTGGCCCGGATCGCCCATCGCGCGGTTATAGCTGTTACCGCCTTTGGCAAACTCCGGGTCAAGTCCTGAGGTGGCATCATGGTTATAGCGGGCTACCGTTTCATCGAGCGTTTGCGGGTCCAGCCCGAGTTCATGCGCCAGTTCTGCCAGAGTATTGGCCTTGTGGAGATAGCCGGTTTTGACCAGCGCGTCGTTATTGACCGGGGCCGGTCGCGCCAGGCCGAGGCCGTAACGCTTCATGGCCTGGGCATCGCAAATCAGAAAGCAGGGGGCATTTTCTGCCCGGCTTTGCATGGCGCTGGCAAAGTGGTGATAGGAGTTTGATTCATTGACGAAGCGCACCGCATGTTGGTTGACGGCGATAACGCCGGGCTTAGCCCGGTCGGTTACGAGATGGGGAAAGCGCTCTTCAGTACCATCAGGACGACGTAAAACCGATACCGGGGCCCAGAAAAAGTTGGAGGATAAGTCCGCGCCTTCGCGGGCGAGGACTGTTGCCGCCAGGCGAAACGCGGCACCGTCGTTGGCGGCGGGCGACATGGTGTAGTGCTCGCGGGTTTTGGGACGATATTGCTCGGCCAGCTCACCTGCGGCAAACCCTCCGGCAGCCAGCACTACGCCGCAGCGGGCTTCCAGAGTTTGCTTCTGACCATCATGCTCAATCTCGACGCCGGTCACTTTACCGCTGTGTTCGGTGAGCGAAAGCACGTTGGCGTTGAGCTTGAGGGCCATGCCTTTGCGAAAGGCGAGCGTCGCCATGCGGGCGATCAGTGCATTGCCCATTGCCAGTCGGGTACCGCGATGATGCTTCAGGCGGTCGCGACCGTAGCGCAGCAGCAGCTTGCTACAATGCGACAGTGAACGCAGGGAACGACGCATATCAAGAAAGTGCTGGATATCGACGCGGTTAACCATCATCCCGCCAAACAGCAACATACCCGGCGGCGGCGCGCGTAGGTCGCGAAAATGCTCTCCTAGCTCCCGCCCGTCATACTCCACCACTTCCAGCGCGCGGCCTACATCAACGGCTCCGGGCTCATCCGGGTAGTAATCCGGCGAGAGCGGGCGCAGGCTATATTTCACTGCTCCCTCTTTTTCCAGAAACGCCAGCGCCTCGCGACCGGAAGTGACAAAGGCGTCGACCAGATCCTGGCGATAGTTTTGTTCACCGATAATGGTGTGCAGGTAGGTTTTAATCTCCTGTGAAGGGCCGTTTTTTGCCGGTTCCCGTGCCTGATCGCTATCGTGGATCCATACAGCACCGCCGGAAATCGCCGAGGTGCCGCCAAACTGTGGGGCTTTTTCCAGCATCAATACTGACAGCCCCTTACAGCAGGCAGTTACCGCGGCGGCAAAGCCAGCGGCACCGCTGCCGATGACAATGACATCCCAGCTTTTCATGCCGCAGCTCCTTGTTCCTGCGGAATAGCGCCAATGAACTCTCCCATCAGCTTCATCTGTGCCAGCGCCATTTCTGGCCCGGTCTGGATCGTGCAGCCGCGATCCTGGGCGAAAGCAAGGAGTGGAGTGATAACTGGTGCGGTTACTACGTCCGCGACGTGAGTAGATGACAGGAGCGTTTCCAATAGCGCCTGCGGTAGCGGTAAGCGATCAAAACCGGCCATTCCCGCCGGGGAGCCGTTGACCACTAAATCAAGGTCCGCGAGCGTTGCGGGCAGCTCGGTGAGATGAACCTGTGGAAAATGGGTTGCCAAACGATTGTGTAATAACTGAAGGGTTGCCGGATTCTGGTCATAAAGCGCCAGCTGGCTGATGCCTGCTTCGCAGAGTCCCCACGCAATTGCGCTGCCGACGCCCCCGCAGCCGGAGAGAAGCGCGCTTTTACCCGCGGCATTGAATCCATGTGCCTGAGCGGCGAGTTGAAAGCCGACGCCATCGAGCATATCACCCTGCAAGCGGCCATCCGCCAGCTTACGGATCACATTCACGGCATTGAGGTGACGTGCACGCGGCGTTAGCTCATCCACCAGCGTGGCGGCACGCTGTTTATGCGGGACGGTGACCAGCACGCCGCTCATGTTGTGCCATCCGCGCAGCGTTTTCAGGTAATCGGCTACGGCTTCGGGGGCGATATCGACCGGGATCATGACGCTGTCCATCTGCTGGTCAGCGAAGTAGCGGTTAAAGTTCTCCGGCGATTTAACCTGGGTAATCGGATGGCCGATAACGGCGACAACCTGCGTGAATCCACTGACCATTTCAAACCTCATTTGTTAAATGAATGTTGTGAAAGTATTTCAGTGGAAGCTGAGAGCGGCAACGCAGAATTCGGCCATATTGGTTGTTAATCGCACCATCACTGCGATAATCGCGCTAAACTGATTGTATTGTTGCGAAAGTGTGAACAACTATGCAAAACGAAATACATTCCCGCGATCTGATCGTCGGCCTGCAAAAAGGGTTGGCGCTGATCCAGCTATTCTCAAAAGAGTTTCCGCGACTTACGGTACCGCAGGCGGCGAAAATGAGCGGACTGACGCAAAGCGCTACGCGACGCTTTTTCCTCACGCTGCTGCACGATCGCTATTTGCAGACTGACGGACGCTATTACTGGCTGACGCCCAAAGCGTTACGTCTGGGGCAGGCGTATGTTGATTCCGCCCAGTTCCCGCGCATGGTGCGGCCAATTGTTGAGTACATTGCCAGTCGAACCGAAGAACATGCCTCGGTCGGCGTGATTGATGATGATGAACTGGTGTATATCGCGCGCAGCAAGCATACGCCGTTTAATTCGACCTCCGTGCGGTTGGGGGAAAGGGTGCCGATTTACTGTACTGCCGGAGGGCGGCTGTGGCTGGCTTCGTTGCCGGAAGCCGAATGCGAAGCCGTATTGCAGCGGATTAGGCGCGAGCAGCGAACGCCGTATACGGTGACGGACGTAACGGCGCTGATGGAGAGAATCGCCCTGGTTCGTCACCAGGGATATGCCTCTATTGAGCAGGAGTTTGAAATAGGCATGCTGGTGCTGGCGGTACCGTTGTCTGACAGGGAGGGGACTTACTGGGGAGCACTGAGCTTAACCAGCCATCTGTCGCGTACTTCCCTTGAGGCGCTGTGCCGTGACCATCTCGATTTGCTCTATAGCGCGCAGGCGATGCTGGTGGGGTAATTTCAGCGAGGAGAGTTGGGCAGGTTCAGCACCTGCCCGATGATTAGGCTTTAGCGCCGTTGATAAAGCCGTTCCAGTCCGCTCCCGCGTTGTTGACGAAGGTTGACCAGCCGCTGGCCGCAGTGTTAACAAAACCATTCCAGTTCGCCTGGCCGGTGGTGACAACGCTATTCCAGTTTGCCTGACCTATAACGAATTTGCCAAACTCCAGTGCGCTGTCAATCACGAAGCTGGCAAAGGCGACTCCTGAGGTGGCGACAAAAGATCCGAAGCCAAGCCCGGAATTGACGACAAAATTTGTAAAGCCAGTAGCAGCGTTCAGCAGATTAAAACCACCTGAAACGTATTCCATTTCATTGAATGTTAACTCTTTCATTTTTATTCCCTTACTAAACGGATTGTTAGAGATGAGCGGTTTGCTCAGAGAAAGAGGCTAACACCGTTAAATAAAGGCAAACCAGATAGTGTCCCAGCGTGAATGCTGATTTCTTTATCATTTTTAAATGAACATGATCATCGAAAGGATAATGGCGGCTTTACTGAATATGAAATGATGGCGATGATTTTTTACCTGAAGTGAATTCGAGTGGGGGAGGGGGCATTGGCTGATAAAAAAACAGCCCCCGGTCTTGCGAGCGGAGGCTGTTGAGCGGTTACTGAATGTGGTCTTATCTGACCATCGTCAGCAGGTTATGTGAATCTGGCACCATGAAGTCAACGGACATCATCACCGACAGCGCGGTAATGGCAACGATGGAAAAGACGAACAGCTTGCGCGCCCAGACTTTATCATCCACCACTTTATAACCGCGCAGCGCCATCCCAAGCCACCAGACGCTCACTGCCGCAGCGACAACCAGATATTTATATCCAGCGTAGCCGCCCAGCGAGAGCATCAACGTCGCGACGGCGAAGGCGATGATATAAACGGTGATATGGTTTTTAGCCACTGAAATGCCTTTCACTACCGGCAGAACCGGAATATTCGCTGCCTGATAATCCTTGAAGCGGAAAATCGCGATGGCGTAAGAGTGAGGCATCTGCCACAGGCTGAAAATTGCCAGCAGAATGGCGGCACCGCTGTCAAAGTCACCGGTTACCGCGCAGTAGCCAATCACCGGCGGCGCAGCGCCGGAGAGAGAGCCAATCAGCGTACCGTAGACGGAGTGGCGCTTCATGTACAGGCTGTAAACGCCGACATAAACGACAAACCCCATCACTCCCAGCCAGCAGGCCAGTGGGTTAGCGCCAAACCACAGGAGCATGAAGCCAGCAATACCCAGCAGGGTGGCGTATACCAGCGACGTTTTTGGCGAGATCAGCCCTTTGACCAGCACCCGGTTTTTCGTCCGTTCCATCTTTCTGTCGATGTCACGATCGATATAGTTGTTGAAAACACAACCCGAGGCGACCACCAGGGAGACGCCAAGGAGCGTCCAGATGAACAGCGGATAGTCGATGTGGCCTTTGGAGGCCAGCAGGAAACCGCCGATCACGGAGATCAGGTTGCCAAAAATGATGCCTGGTTTCGTTACTTGCAGGTATTGCTTAAACATACTCGCCGCTCTTAGTGCATCATCATGTTGTAGTTCAGGTTCCACATAATCCAGATGGAGCCGACAACTACGATAGCAATGATGATTACGGTGAAGATAAATGCGGTCAGGTTCCAACCTTCGTCCGACTTACTGTTCATGTGCAGGAAGTACACGAGATGTACCACAATCTGCACAACTGCAGTAATCAGGATGGTTCCCAGAATAACCGCATGCGATGCGGAGCCACTCATCACCATTGCAAACGGAATAACCGTCAGAATGATCGACAGGATAAAACCTGTCATGTAGCTCTTTACGCTGCCGTGAGAAGCGCCGTTATGATCGCTAGAATGACTCATTACATTGCCCCCATCAGATAGACTACAGAGAACACGCAGATCCACACTACGTCCAGGAAGTGCCAGAACAGGCTCAGGCACATGATACGGGTACGGTTAGTGCTGGTCAGGCCGCGACGTGAAACCTGTACCATCAGCACCGCCATCCAGATCAGACCGGAGGTCACGTGCAGACCGTGGGTGCCGACCAGCGCGAAGAATGCTGACAGGAATCCGCTGCGATCCGGGCCCATACCTTCAACAATCAGGTGATGGAATTCATAGATTTCCATCGCGATGAACCCTGCCCCGAAGAGGAAGGTCAGCGCCAGCCAGGAAACCACCTGGCTCTTGTTGTTTTTGTACATGGCGATAGCCGCCATGCCGTAGGTGATGGAGCTGAACAGAAGCAGAGCGGTTTCAACCAGAACGAACGGCAGTTCGAAAATATCTTTACCTGTCGGACCGCCTGCCGTGCCGTTCACCAGAACGGCATAGGTTGCGAACAGAGTGGCGAAGATAATGCAGTCGCTCATCAGGTAGATCCAGAAACCGAATACCTTCATCGGTCCTGTATCATGGTGCCCGTGTTCGTGCGCGTGGGCGTTATGCGCAAGAGTATCAGTTGCCATTTTTCAGCCCTGCTTTGTTAATCTCATCGAAATGCTGATTTTCCAGTTTTTCGACTACTGCAACCGGCACGTAGTAATCCACGTCCTCGTCAAAGCTCTTAATAATCCAGGTCACCAGGATACCGACGAAGCTTGCGATCGCCATCCACCAGATATGCCAGATCATTGCGAAACCAAACACCGTTGCGAAAGCAGCAATAACGATGCCCGCGCCGCTGTTTTTCGGCATATGAATCTCTTCATAGCCAGCCGGTTTCTTATACGCTTCGCCTTTTTCTTTCATTTCCCAGAACGCGTCACGCTCGTGAACGTTCGGGACGATAGCGAAGTTGTAGAACGGAGGTGGAGAAGAGGTTGCCCACTCCAGAGTACGGCCACCCCATGGGTCACCAGTCAGGTCGCGGTTCTGTTCGCGATCGCGGATGGACACATAGAACTGAATCAGCTGGCAAAGAATACCGCAGGCAATCAGCGCCGCACCACAGGCTGCAACAACCAGCATCGGGTGGAACTGCGGGTCAATCTGCTGGCTCAGGCGACGGGTCATACCCATAAAGCCCAGCACGTACAGCGGCATAAATGCAACGAAGAAGCCGATGATCCAGAACCAGAAAGCGCGTTTGCCCCAGGTTTCGTTCAGGGTGAAGCCAAAGGCTTTCGGCCACCAGTAGGTCAGACCTGCGAAGCAACCGAACACTACGCCGCCGATGATGACGTTATGGAAGTGCGCGATCAGGAACAGGCTGTTGTGCAGTACGAAGTCTGCGCCCGGTACCGCCAGCAGAACGCCGGTCATACCACCTACAGAGAAGGTCACGATAAAGCCAATCGTCCACAGCATTGCAGAGTTGAAGACGATACGGCCCTGGTACATGGTAAACAGCCAGTTGAAGATCTTAACCCCGGTCGGGATGGCGATAATCATGGTGGTAATACCGAAGAAGGCGTTTACGTTCGCGCCCGCACCCATAGTAAAGAAGTGGTGCAGCCAAACGATGAACGACAGAACGGTAATACACACTGTTGCCCATACCAGTGAGGTGTAGCCAAACAGACGCTTACGCGAGAAGGTTGCAGCGATTTCGGAGAAGACGCCGAATACCGGCAGAACCAGGATATACACTTCCGGGTGGCCCCAGGCCCAAATCAGGTTGATGTACATCATCATGTTGCCACCCATATCGTTGGTAAAGAAATGGGTGCCCAGGTAGCGGTCCAGGGTCAGCAGCGCGACGGTGACGGTCAGAATTGGGAAGGAGGCGATAATCAGGATGTTGGCGCACAGAGATGCCCAGCTAAATACCGGCATCTTGAACATCGTCATGCCAGGGGCACGCATCTTGATAATCGTCACGAAGAAGTTAATACCGGTTAACGTTGTACCAATACCGGAGAGCTGAAGCGCCCAGATCCAGTAATCGACCCCGACTCCCGGACTGTACTCGATTCCCGATAGCGGCGGATAGGCCAGCCAACCAGTCTGCGCGAATTCACCGACGCCCAGAGAGAGGTTAACCAGAATCACGCCCACAACGGTGAACCAGAAGCTCAGGTTATTAAGGAATGGGAAGGCAACGTCACGCGCGCCGAGCTGCAGCGGAACCACCAGGTTCATCAGACCGATAACAAACGGCATCGCTACGAAGAAGATCATGATAACGCCGTGGGCGGTAAAGATCTGATCGTAGTGGTGAGGCGGCAGGAAGCCTGCTTCCCCGGCCGAGGCCAGCACCTGCTGGCTACGCATCATAACGGCGTCAGCAAAGCCACGCAGCAACATGACGATTGCTACGATAACGTACATGATACCGAGACGTTTGTGGTCAACCGAAGTCAGCCACTCGTTCCAAAGGTAGGACCACTTACCGAAGTAAGTGATGGCAGCCAGAAGCGCCAGTCCCCCAATGATAATTGCAGCCACCGTAACCACAATAATGGGTTCATGGTAGGGCACTGCATCCAGTGTAAGTTTTCCGAACATCGTTTTCTTCCTCGGCCCCTTAGTGAGCGGTTTCCGCGTGGCTCATGTCCATGCCTTCCATTCCTTCATGCGCTGCGTGCTCGCCTTCTGGTTGGGACATATCCATGCTCTTACCGTGAGACATAAATTTGTTAACAACATCTTTAAACAAATCAGGTTTCACGTCAGAGAAGTATTCCACTTTGTTGTATTCGCTAGGCGCAGCCAGTTTGTCGAATGTATCCATAGAATCCATGGCATTCGCAGACTGTTTGGCTTTCGCTACCCACTGATCGAAGGTTGCGCGATCCGGCGTGGCGATAGCTTTGAACTTCATTCCTGAGAAGCCCGGGCCGCTATAGCTGGCGGAGATACCGTCGTAAGTACCAGGTTCATTCGCGATGAGGTGCAGCTGAGTCTGCATCCCGGCCATGGCGTAAATCTGGCTACCTAAACGTGGGATAAAGAACGAGTTCATCACGGAATTGGAGGTCACTTTGAAGTGTACCGGTACGTTCGCCGGGAAGGCGATTTCGTTGACGGTAGCAATACCTTGTTCCGGATAGATGAAGAACCATTTCCAGTCCATCGAAACGACTTCGATAACGATTGGTTTTTCATCGTGAGCAAGCGGTTTGCTTGGCTCTAATGCGTGAGTTGTTTTCCAGGTCAGAACGGCCAGGAACAGGATGATCAGAATAGGAACCGTCCAGACCACAGCTTCAACTTTGTTGGAGTGTGACCAGTTCGGGCTATACTTCGCATCTTTATTGCTCGCACGATACTTCCAGGCAAATCCTACTGCCATCAAGACGGCTGGAATAACGACAATCATCATCAGGCCAAAGGCCGTCAGAATCAGAGAGCGTTGCTCCAGTCCAATCTGTCCTTTTGGGTCGAGGAGCGCAGAATCACAACCACTGAGTAATACAGTACCTGCGATTAATGACATCCATCCCAAACTTTTATTGTATTTCCTAAGTCTCATTGAACGACCTCAATTCCACGGAATCTGGTGGCGCTTAAAGTGTACGGGCATTTTACGGGAAGGTTGCATTACTGTAAACATCATTGGATCTGTGTCTGCTCCGTGTTAGCGGCTTCTGCTTGGTTTGTCACATATGTTACGAAGTGTGACGTAATAGCTTGCAAAGCTTGATTTATGCGGGATTGATAGCGAAAGAGATAAGAATGGAGTGACTTATAAGGTAATGAGTATAACCATGCGTAAAATAAAACAAATAATTAACAATTACGCATCAAATAAAAGACGTGATAAAAGCGGGAAAATAAATCACTCGAGCTGAATCGGTTAAATTTTTTATAAAATAGAATGAAAGTTGTCAATAATTTCCAGAAATCTAAAACGCACAAAACAACAAATGAAGTATGATGAATATAAAATCGTTAATAAGACGTTATAATTACGTTTCGTAATTACAACGTCCCCTAACGCTTCCAGGATGATTTAAATCAGCTCAGTTTTGCGTAACGCCAGATAATCAAGAAAAGCACCGAGCAAAATACCGCCAATGGCTGTCAGCACGGCGATCTCCAGCAGGCCAGCAAGGAAGGAAAAGTTGGTGTAATCCAGCGCATTTAGCACCAGTAAAAGCAGCCATATCGACAGCATCAAACACCCTACCGCCAGAATCATTAATGCCAGCGAATAAGTCTGCGGAAAGTGCGTGCGTGGCATAAAGCTCTCCGATCGCTGGGTATGTTCCAGCGTCCGTCGGCAGACCAGCAGCAGCAAAATCCCCGGCACAGCGGCAACCACAGAGAAGAGATAGAACGTAGGCCAGCCGTGCGCTTCAACAAACCAACCCGCAATAGGGCCAACGTACACGCGCCCGACGGCGGAAAGTGCGGAGAGCAGCGCAAATTGCGTGGCTGAGAAGGATTTATTGCAGAGCGTCATCAGCAGCGCGACGAATGCCGCCGTACCCATCCCACCGCACAGGTTTTCGAAAAACACCGCCGTCGCCATCGAGAAAAGGTGTTTATCGGTAATCGACAGCAGCCAGTAACCAGCGTTGGACACTCCCTGCAAGAGACCAAAAATGAACAGCGCGCGGAACAGCGTCAGGCGCTGCATTAATACTCCACCATATAGTGCGCCAACAATGGTGGCGAACAGGCCCAGCGTTTTATTGACCATACCCACTTCGCCTGCATCAAAACCGACACCGCGAATCAGAAATGTGGTAGTCAGGCTCATGGCAAAAGCGTCGCCAAGCTTATAAAGGACGATCAGCAGCAGGATTAGCCAGGCGTTGTTGCGACCGAAGAAATCGCGTAATGGTGCGGCAACGGCCTGTTCCAGCGTTTTCGGTACCGGGATAACGTCGCTGGGTTCCGGGGCTAACAGGGTGGCGATGATGCAGGGGATCAGCAGCGCGGCCATCAGCCAGTACATTCCCTGCCATCCTAGCCAGCGGTCGGCTAGCCAGAGTGCTAATCCGCCGGAAACCAGCATACCTAAACGATAGCCCAGCACGCTGATTGCCGCGCCGGTACCGCGCTCTTCTGCTGCAAGAACATCCGTTTTCCACGCATCGAAGACGATATCCTGAGACGCGGAACAAAAGGCGATAACCACCGCCAGCGCCGCCATCCAGCGTAATTGCGTAGAAGGCTCAAGGAATCCCATTGCCGCAATAGCGATAAGTAACAGGAACTGGGTCGCTAACAGCCAGCCGCGACGACGACCAAGAAAAGGCGGCGTGTAGCGGTCCATCAAAGGCGACCAAAGAAACTTAAAGACGTAGGCCTGACCGACGAGGGAGAAAAAACCAATCGTTTTTAGATCGATATTCTCAACGGTCATCCAAGCTTGCAGCGTACCGGATGTGAGGGCGAGGGGTAACCCAGAAGCAAAGCCAAGGATCAGCAAAATGGCCGATTTAGGCTGCGTGAAAATGCGTAAGTAATGATTGGACATAAGATATATAGCGCAGACCCGGCGCGAGGCCGGGTCTGCGATTAATTAACGAGCGTTTTGTTTGATGAAATCGTGAATGCTGGTGTCCTGCGCCATATCGGCAATGGTATCGGTCAGGACGCTATTGACCGCGTTGGCGATATTCTGGTTGGAAGCCTGGAATGCGCCTTCAACGGTGTAGCTGGCGCGATAGTTTTTGTTCATTTTATTGCCGTTTGCAGCGGTCGCGATGATCGCAATATCAGCTTTAGTTGCGATGTTGTAACGCACATTGCCCTGGGAGACGTCAGCGTACAATTTGTTAACGATAATTTGCAGGTCAACAGCGCCGTTCGGACCAATCATATAGCCGCGAGAGGTCATCTGTTTTTCCAGCACTTCCTGCAGTAAGAAACGCAGGTCGCGGGAGGCCGTCAGCGTGACCTGCTGGTTGTCGCGAGTGACTTTTGCCAGCGCCTGGTCCGGACGCTGATCGGCGCCGTTGATACTGACGGTCACGCCCATCAGACTTGGATCCTGCTGCGGCAGGGTGATTTTTGGTGAAACATCAATGGTGGTCGGCGGAGTGGCGCATCCGGCCAGCATAAACAGCGCGACCAAAGGAAAAAGAATTTTCTTAAACATGTTCAGGGTCTCAACGCGTGGTGGAGTGGTAATTGAGGAAATTCCCGTCATCATAACATCGCCAACGGCAAGGGGAAGTAGCAACGCATGTAAATTCATCGTCTTGTGCGTTTTCTGTTCTTGCCTCATTTATTATCATGATTTTGGCGGTAGTTCTGACGGACTGAGTGAGTAAACCCGATACTTTTGAATGAAAATATCGGAGGAATGCTAATTTTTTGTTGTTTTCCCCTAATGGAAGCGGTAAAAGCGGCTAACATTTAAAGGGAATGGCGGCAATACAGCGTTGTCGGAGGAGAAAATTCATGATGATACGTGAACAGATCGAAGCAAAACTTAGAGCAGCGTTCGACCCGGTGTATCTTGAAGTCGTGGATGAAAGTTATCGCCACAACGTTCCTGCGGGCTCTGAAAGTCATTTTAAAGTGGTGTTGGTGAGCGATCGCTTCCTTGGCGAGCGTTTTCTCAATCGTCATCGCATGATTTATGGGACGTTGACAGAGGAACTCTCAAGCACCGTGCATGCTCTGGCGCTGCATACCTATACGATTAAAGAGTGGGAAGGACTGCAGGATACCATCTTCGCTTCTCCTCCTTGTCGCGGAGCTGGAAGTATCGCGTAGAAATCGCATTTGCAACCGCTGGAGCTTTTCCAGTATGTTGCGTGAAGATTTATCAGAAAACGGCCTACGGGCCGTTTTGTTTTGCCTGGAAAACATTCAGCTTGAGCGTTTTTACAGGCAGATTTGCTCGGGAAATGTGAAAAATGCCGCAACAGTGGGCGACAACCGTTCTCGACTCACAAAAGTGATGCCGCTATAATGCCGCGTCTTTTATTATGAATGTCTTCGGGATGATTCTGACGACAGGGAATGTGTTTCTGATTTGAAGAGGGCATCCCGGTTCTGCGAAGCAACCTACACGCGCTTCCAGAGTTGACCGAGCACTGTGATTTTTTTGAGGTAACAAGATGCAAGTTTCAGTTGAAACCACTCAGGGCCTTGGGCGCCGTGTAACGATTACTATCGCCGCTGACAGCATCGAGAATGCTGTCAAAAGTGAGCTGGTCAACGTAGCGAAAAAAGTTCGCATTGACGGCTTCCGTAAAGGCAAAGTGCCGATGAATGTTGTTGCTCAGCGTTATGGCGCTTCTGTTCGCCAGGACGTGCTGGGTGACCTGATGAGCCGCAACTTCGTTGACGCGATCATCAAAGAGAAGATTAATCCGGCTGGCGCACCGAACTACGTTCCGGGCGAATACAAGCTGGGTGAAGATTTCACCTACGCAGTAGAGTTCGAAGTCTATCCGGAAGTTGAACTGCAGGGTCTGGAAGCAATCGAAGTTGAAAAACCGGTTGTTGAAGTCACTGACGCTGACGTTGATACCATGCTGGATACCCTGCGTAAACAGCAGGCTAACTGGAAAGATAAAGACGGCGCTGTTGATGCAGAAGATCGCGTCACCGTTGACTTCACCGGTTCCGTTGACGGCGAAGAGTTTGAAGGCGGTAAAGCGTCTGACTTCGTACTGGCGATGGGCCAGGGTCGTATGATCCCAGGCTTTGAAGACGGTATCAAAGGTCACAAAGCGGGCGAAGAGTTCACTATCGACGTGACCTTCCCGGAAGAGTACCACGCAGAAAACCTGAAAGGTAAAGCGGCTAAATTCGTTATCAACCTGAAGAAAGTTGAAGAACGTGAACTGCCGGAACTGACTGAAGAATTCATCAAGCGTTTCGGCGTTGAAGATGGTTCTGTAGCCGGTCTGCGCGCTGAAGTGCGTAAAAACATGGAGCGCGAGCTGAAAGGCGCAGTACGTAACCGCGTTAAGTCTCAGGCTATCGAAGGTCTGGTAAAAGCTAACGATATCGATGTACCGTCTGCACTGATCGACAGCGAAATCGACGTTCTGCGTCGCCAGGCTGCTCAGCGCTTTGGTGGTAACGAGCAACAGGCTCTGGAACTGCCGCGTGAACTGTTCGAAGAACAGGCTAAACGCCGCGTTGTTGTTGGTCTGCTGCTGGGCGAAGTGATTCGTACCCACGAGCTGAAAGCTGACGAAGATCGCGTAAAAGGCCTGATTGAAGAGATGGCTTCTGCTTACGAAGATCCGAAAGAAGTTGTTGAGTTCTACAGCAAAAACAAAGAGCTGATGGACAACATGCGCAACGTCGCGCTGGAAGAGCAGGCAGTTGAAGCCGTGCTGGCGAAAGCTAAAGTGTCTGAAACGGCCACTTCCTTCAGCGAACTGATGAACCAGCAGGCGTAATTTCGCCCCAAGGTTTAAGGTTTGAGCAAAAACCCGTTGCCGAAAGGCGGCGGGTTTTTTTATTGCAATGATAGCCTTAGGAAGAGTGCGAAAAGCCGATTTCAGTGATAGCGTTACGCCAAAAGGTTGTTATGCTTGAATTATGGCGACGCCATCCCCATAACCGAGAGACGTAACTGCACCGGCATGATCATGCTTTGTCATAAAGTATGCATATATGCACTTCTGCCTGAGGCAGAAATTCTGGCTGATAATCCGTCCATAAGGTTACAATCAGTGCAGCGGTTTTTTTCAAATTAATCCAGGAGACGGAAATGTCATACAGTGGCGAACGAGATAACTTTGCACCCCATATGGCCCTGGTGCCGATGGTCATTGAACAGACCTCACGCGGCGAACGTTCATTTGATATTTACTCCCGTCTGCTCAAGGAGCGAGTCATTTTTATGACCGGCCAGGTAGAAGACCACATGGCTAACTTGATCGTGGCGCAGATGCTGTTTCTGGAAGCGGAAAACCCGGAAAAAGATATCTACCTGTACATTAACTCGCCGGGTGGGGTGATCACCGCCGGAATGTCTATCTACGACACCATGCAGTTTATTAAGCCTGACGTCAGCACCATCTGTATGGGGCAGGCTTGTTCAATGGGCGCGTTCCTGCTGACTGCCGGGGCGAAAGATAAACGTTTCTGTCTGCCAAACTCCCGTGTGATGATTCACCAGCCGCTGGGCGGCTACCAGGGCCAGGCGACGGATATTGAAATCCACGCCCGTGAAATCCTGAAAGTGAAAGGGCGCATGAATGAACTGATGGCGCACCATACGGGTCAATCCCTTGAGCAGATCGAGCGCGACACCGAGCGTGACCGCTTCCTTTCTGCCTCGGAAGCAGTGGAATACGGCCTCGTCGACTCCATTTTGACTCATCGTAATTGATGCCCCTGGCGCAAGGGTGCCGCTATACTTGTTTGAAAGAGGGCGGCACAATGCTTGCGAGCGGCTTGCGCCTGAGAATGGCATTTGCGTCGTCGTGTGCGGCACAAAGAACTTAATAAGAGGTTTGGACTCATGACAGATAAACGCAAAGATGGTTCGGGCAAACTGTTGTACTGCTCTTTTTGCGGCAAAAGCCAGCATGAAGTGCGTAAGCTAATCGCCGGGCCATCCGTGTATATCTGCGACGAATGCGTTGATTTATGTAACGACATCATTCGCGAAGAAATCAAAGAAGTCGCACCGCATCGCGAGCGCAGTGCACTGCCGACTCCGCACGAAATTCGCCACCATCTTGACGACTACGTTATCGGCCAGGAACCGGCGAAAAAAGTGCTGGCGGTGGCGGTATACAACCACTACAAACGTCTGCGTAATGGCGACACCAGCAACGGCGTTGAATTGGGTAAAAGTAACATTCTGCTGATCGGGCCGACGGGTTCCGGTAAAACGCTACTGGCGGAAACTCTGGCGCGCCTGTTGGATGTTCCGTTCACCATGGCTGATGCGACAACCCTGACCGAAGCCGGTTATGTGGGGGAAGATGTTGAGAACATTATCCAGAAGCTGTTGCAGAAGTGCGATTACGACGTGCAGAAAGCGCAGCGCGGCATTGTCTATATCGATGAAATCGACAAGATTTCCCGTAAATCGGATAACCCGTCGATTACCCGCGATGTTTCTGGCGAAGGTGTGCAGCAGGCGCTGCTGAAGCTTATCGAAGGCACCGTTGCTGCTGTACCGCCGCAGGGCGGGCGTAAGCATCCACAGCAGGAATTTTTGCAGGTTGATACCTCCAAGATTCTGTTTATCTGCGGTGGCGCATTTGCCGGGCTGGATAAAGTCATTTCCCACCGTGTAGAAACCGGTTCAGGTATTGGTTTCGGCGCGACGGTTAAGGCGAAATCCGACAAAGCCAGCGAAGGCGAGCTGCTGTCTCAGGTTGAGCCGGAAGATCTGATCAAATTTGGTCTGATTCCGGAATTCATCGGTCGTTTGCCGGTGGTGGCAACGCTGACAGAGCTGAGCGAAGAAGCGCTGATTCAGATCCTGAAAGAGCCGAAAAACGCCCTGACCAAGCAGTATCAGGCGTTGTTCAACCTGGAAGGGGCTGAACTGGAGTTCCGCGAAGAAGCGCTGGACGCAATCGCTAAGAAAGCAATGGCGCGCAAAACCGGTGCTCGTGGCCTGCGTTCCATCGTCGAAGCTGCGTTGCTTGATACCATGTACGATCTTCCATCAATGGAAGATGTCGAAAAAGTGGTTATCGATGCATCAGTCATCGAAGGGCAAAGCAAGCCGCTGCTGATTTACGGTAAACCGGAAGCGCAACAAGCATCTGGTGAATAATTAGCCAACTTGCTCAAGCAGTTAACCAAAAAGGGGGGATTTTATCTCCCCTTTTATTTTTCCTGCATTCCCGCCGTTGAATGTGTGGAATACATCCCCATATACTGCTTAACATATTAACGGCGACGCGTCGTTGAATTGCGTCGCCGGCTACCTGGCGGACTTTAAACTAAGAGAGAGCTCTATGAATCCTGAGCGTTCTGAACGCATTGAAATCCCCGTATTGCCGTTGCGCGATGTGGTGGTTTATCCGCACATGGTCATACCCCTGTTTGTAGGGCGGGAAAAATCTATCCGTTGTCTCGAAGCGGCCATGGACCATGATAAAAAAATCATGTTGGTTGCGCAGAAAGAAGCGTCGACGGATGAGCCGGGTGTAAACGATCTTTTCACCGTCGGGACCGTGGCGTCTATTTTGCAAATGCTGAAGCTTCCGGACGGTACGGTAAAAGTACTGGTCGAAGGTTTGCAGCGCGCGCGTATTTTTGCACTGTCTGATAACGGCGAGCATTTTTCGGCGAAAGCGGAATATCTTGAATCGCCGGCGATTGACGAGCGCGAGCAGGAAGTACTGGTTCGCACCGCTATCAGCCAGTTTGAAGGCTACATCAAGCTGAACAAAAAAATCCCACCAGAAGTGCTGACGTCGCTCAATAGCATCGACGATCCTGCGCGTCTGGCGGATACCATCGCTGCGCATATGCCGCTGAAGCTGGCGGACAAACAGTCCGTGCTGGAGATGTCCGACGTTAACGAACGTCTGGAATATCTGATGGCGATGATGGAATCGGAAATCGATCTGCTGCAGGTTGAGAAGCGTATTCGCAACCGCGTGAAAAAGCAGATGGAAAAATCTCAACGCGAGTACTACCTGAATGAGCAAATGAAAGCCATTCAAAAAGAGCTCGGCGAGATGGATGACGCCCCGGACGAAAACGAAGCGCTGAAGCGCAAGATCGACGCGGCGAAAATGCCGAAAGAGGCAAAAGAAAAAACCGAAGCGGAACTGCAAAAACTGAAGATGATGTCCCCTATGTCGGCGGAAGCGACCGTCGTTCGTGGCTACATCGACTGGATGGTGCAGGTACCGTGGAACGCCCGCAGCAAGGTCAAAAAAGATCTGCGTCAGGCTCAGGAGATCCTCGACACCGATCACTACGGTCTGGAGCGCGTGAAGGATCGTATTCTTGAGTACCTCGCGGTGCAGAGCCGTGTTCACAAGCTCAAAGGGCCGATCCTGTGCCTGGTTGGACCGCCGGGAGTGGGTAAAACCTCGCTGGGCCAGTCCATTGCCAAAGCAACCGGACGTAAATACGTGCGTATGGCGCTGGGCGGCGTGCGTGATGAAGCGGAAATCCGCGGTCACCGTCGTACCTACATTGGCTCTATGCCGGGCAAGCTTATCCAGAAGATGGCGAAAGTGGGCGTTAAAAACCCGCTATTCCTGCTTGATGAGATCGACAAAATGTCCTCCGACATGCGTGGCGATCCGGCATCGGC
Organism: Klebsiella sp.; assembly: GCF_027492335.1. Taxonomy (NCBI): domain Bacteria; kingdom Pseudomonadati; phylum Pseudomonadota; class Gammaproteobacteria; order Enterobacterales; family Enterobacteriaceae; genus Klebsiella; species Klebsiella sp. The sequence continues at coordinate 86,778 of NZ_JAPUEW010000008.1, forward strand.
GCTGTTGGAAGTATTGGATCCGGAACAGAACGTGGCCTTTAACGACCACTATCTGGAAGTGGATTACGATCTCAGCGACGTGATGTTTGTGGCGACCTCTAACTCCATGAACATTCCGGCACCGCTGCTGGACCGTATGGAAGTGATTCGTCTCTCCGGCTATACCGAAGATGAAAAGCTGAACATCGCTAAACGTCACCTGTTGTCGAAACAGATTGAGCGTAACGCGCTGAAGAAAGGCGAACTGACGGTTGATGATAGCGCTATTGTTGGCATCATTCGTTATTACACCCGTGAAGCGGGCGTGCGCGGTCTGGAACGTGAAATCTCTAAACTGTGCCGTAAGGCGGTTAAACAGCTGTTGCTGGATAAGACGCTGAAACACATCGAGATTAACGGCGACAACCTGCATGATTTCCTTGGCGTGCAGCGCTATGACTATGGCCGTGCCGATAACGAAAACCGTGTCGGTCAGGTGACCGGCCTGGCGTGGACGGAAGTGGGTGGCGATCTGCTGACTATTGAAACCGCCTGCGTCCCAGGTAAAGGCAAATTGACCTATACCGGATCGCTTGGTGAAGTCATGCAGGAATCCATCCAGGCAGCGTTGACCGTGGTGCGTTCGCGTGCGGATAAGCTGGGAATTAACTCAGACTTTTACGAAAAACGCGATATCCATGTTCACGTACCGGAAGGGGCAACGCCGAAAGATGGTCCAAGCGCTGGTATCGCGATGTGTACCGCTCTGGTTTCCTGTCTGACGGGGAATCCGGTGCGTGCCGATGTGGCAATGACCGGGGAAATTACCCTGCGCGGACTGGTGTTGCCAATCGGTGGTCTGAAGGAAAAACTGCTGGCTGCACATCGTGGCGGCATTAAGACAGTTCTGATTCCTGATGAAAATAAACGTGACCTTGAAGAAATTCCAGATAACGTTATTGCCGATTTAGATATCCATCCGGTGAAACGAATCGAGGAAGTTCTGGCACTTGCGCTGCAGAACGAACCGTTCGGCATGGAAGTCGTCACGGCAAAATAGTGACTTTGCGCAAATAGCGCTAAGAAAAATAGGGCTGGTAAGTAAATTCGCACTTGCCAGCCTTTTTTTGTATCGCTAACTTAGATCGCTGGCAGGGGGGTCATTTACAACGCTGTTGTAAGGGCATGACAGTCCTGATATAACTGCTGCGCGGTCGCACCACGAAGGATTCTGGTGCGATATAAATTATAAAGAGAGGAAGAGAACAGTGAATAAATCTCAACTGATTGACAAAATTGCTGCCGGTGCGGACATTTCTAAAGCCGCAGCTGGACGTGCGTTAGATGCTTTAATCGCTTCTGTTACTGAATCTCTGCAGGCTGGGGATGACGTTGCGCTGGTAGGGTTTGGTACTTTTGCTGTTAAAGAGCGCGCTGCCCGTACTGGCCGCAATCCGCAAACAGGTAAAGAAATCACCATCGCCGCTGCTAAAGTACCGGGTTTCCGTGCAGGTAAAGCGCTGAAAGACGCGGTAAACTGATCGACTTCCCCACTGGGGTCTGTGACGAAGTACAAGGGCGCATCGTGAGATGTGCCTTTTTTATTTGCCAGAATGCGACTTAATGTGAGTTTATACGCACTTGTGGGCTGACAATCACCCAGTTTTCTTGTCAAAATACGTCCTCACGCGCAGCAGCCATCACATGCTATGCTGCGCGAGCAAAAGTCATCTACAGCGGAGCGTTGTTACACCATGATGGACAACCTACGCACGGCTGCCAATAGCGTCGTGCTCAAGATTATTTTCGGTATCATTATTGTCTCGTTCATTTTGACCGGGGTGAGTGGTTACCTGATTGGCGGTGGTAACAACTATGCCGCGAAAATTAATGACCAGGAGATTGGTCGCGCCCAATTTGAAAATGCCGTTGCCAGCGAACGTAATCGCATGCAGCAACAGCTTGGCGATCAGTTCTCTGAACTGGCGGCCAATGAAAATTACATGAAAACCATGCGTCAGCAGGTGCTGAACCGTCTGATTGACGAGGCGCTGCTCGATCAGTATGCCCGTGAACTCGGTCTTAACATTAGTGACGACCAGGTTAAGCAGGCTATCTTTCAGACCCAGGCTTTCCAGGCTGATGGCAAATTTGATAACGAGCGCTTCAGCCGTATCGTTAATCAGATGGGTATGACGACGGACCAGTATGCGCAAGCGCTGCGTAACCAGTTGACCACGCAGCAGCTGATTACCGCTGTAGCGGGTACCGACTTTATGCTGCCGGGCGAGTCCGATCAGCTGGCGGCACTGGTTTCCCAACAGCGTGTGGTGCGTGAAGCAACTATCGACGTGAACGCGCTGGCGGCGAAGCAGTCCGTAACCGACGACGAAATCAACGCTTACTATCAGCAGAATCAGGCGCGTTTTATGTCGCCGGAACAGTTCCGCGTAAGCTACATCCAGATGGATGCCGCGAGCATGCAGGAAAACGTCTCTGACGAAGAAATTCAGTCATGGTACGACCAGCATCAGGATCAGTTCACTCAGCCGCAGCGTAACCGCTACAGCATCATTCAGACCAAGACTGAAGCGGATGCTCAGGCGGTGCTTGATGAGCTGAAGAAGGGGGTTGATTTCGCCACCCTGGCGAAAGAAAAGTCCACCGATATCATCTCTGCTCGTAACGGCGGCGATATGGGATGGCTGGAAGATGCAGCGACCGTGCCTGAGCTGAAAGATGCGGGCCTGAAAGACAAAGGTCAGCTGTCTGGCGTAATTAAATCTTCCGTAGGTTTCCTGGTGGCGCGCCTTGATGACGTTCAGGCAGCACAGGTTAAACCGCTGGCTGACGTGCGCGCTGATATCGCGGCGAAGGTGAAACAGGATAAAGCACTGGACGCTTACTACGCGCTACAGCAGAAAGTGAGCGATGCGGCGAGCAACGATAACGAGTCTTTGGCAGGTGCCGCACAGGTTGCCGGGCTGAAAGTCGTTGAAACCGGCTGGTTTGGTCGTGACAACATTCCGCAAGAGCTGAACTTCAAACCGGTTTCTGATGCTATCTTCAACGGTGGTTTGGTTGGTGAAAGCGGTACTCCTGGCAGTAACTCCGACATCATCACCGTTGATGGCGATCGTGCATTTGTTCTGCGCATTAGCGAGCATAAACCAGAAGCGGTGAAACCGCTGGCGGATGTGAAAACGCAGGTCAGCGATATCGTCAAGCACAGCAAGGCGGAGCAGCAGGCTAAACTGGACGCCGACAAGCTTCTGGTGGCGCTTAAAGAGGGCAAAGGCGATGAGGCGATGAAAGCCGCTGGCCTGAGTTTCGGCGCTCCGCAGACGCTGTCCCGCACCGGTCAGGAAGCACTGAGCCAGGCAGTATTTGCACTGCCGTTGCCGCAGTCGGGCAAACCGAGCTACGGTGTGAGTTCTGATATGCAAGGCAACGTCGTACTGCTGGCGCTGGACGAAGTGAAAGCAGGCACGATGCCGGAAGAGCAGAAAAAAGCGATGGTTCAGGGGATCACCCAGAATAACGCTCAAATCGCTTTTGAAGCGCTGATGAGTAACCTGCGTAAAGCAGCAAAAATTAAGCTCGGTGACATCATCGATCAGCAGCAATAATTTCGCGTAGCTTCGCAAAAGCAAGTAACGTGATGTAATGCTCAAAGGCCGCTTTCGCGGCCTTTTCCATTTCTGCATTTTGCCTTTTGTACTCTTTTTCTCTACTCGCTATCGTGCCCTTGCTGTCAACAAACAAGGAGATAACAGCATGAAACGAGGAATGAGAACGCTTATTGCCGCCGCCGTACTGGTTTGCGCGACGGGGAGTCAGGTGGTTTTAGCCGCGCCTTCGAGTGGTAAAGCGTCGGCGACGACGAGTAAGGAGAGTGTGCAAGCGCCGCAGGTGAAAGCCCCTGATGCGATAAACGCGGCTGATAGTGAAGGAACCAGGGTTAGTATTAATAACGCCAGTGCAGAAGAACTCGCCCAGGCTTTGAATGGCGTTGGCATAAAAAAAGCGCAGGCTATCGTGAGCTATCGCGAGGAATACGGACCGTTTAAAACCGTTGACGATCTTAAACAGGTTCCGGGGATGGGCAACTCGCTGGTGGAGAGAAATCTGTCTCATTTGAAGCTATAAATTTTCAGTTGAAGTTTGCACAGTCGTAAATATTTGCCAGACTGAAGAGGTTACACAAGTGGTGTGACCTCTGACCTCAAAATAACAATTCAAGTAAGGCATTTGCGCTATGCAGACACAAATCAAAGTTCGTGGCTATCATCTGGATGTTTACCAGCATGTGAATAATGCGCGTTATCTGGAGTTTCTCGAAGAGGCGCGCTGGGATGGGCTGGAAAATAGCGCTGCCTTTCACTGGATGACTGCGCACAACATCGCCTTCGTGGTGGTGAACATCAATATCAACTATCGCCGACCGGCGGTATTGGGTGATGTTCTTACCGTCACCAGCAAGCTGGAGCAGTTGAATGGGAAAAGCGGGACGTTAAGCCAGGTCGTGACCCTGAACCCTAACGGAGAAGTGGTCGCTGATGCGCTCATCACCTTTGTCTGCATTGATTTAAAAACGCAGAAAGCGCTGCCGCTTGAAGGTGAACTACGTGAGAAGCTTGATCAGATGAATTTACGCTAATGTAGCTTCCGCTTTCTTCCCGGTGGCGCCGGGCTACGGGTTCACAGTCGCGAACAGTCCGGTAGCCCGGACAAGGCGCGTCGAGCGCCGCCTCCGGGGAAATAGCTGATTACTCCAGCCCTGTTTTGCGCTTCATCACCGCCATAATACCCGGCTTATCAGCCTGATATTGATTCAACCCGTTAGCGCGAAGATGACAGGCGGCGCATTGTCCGCAGCCGTCGCCTTTAATGCCGTTATAGCAGGTCAGGGTTTCCTGGCGCACCAGATCTAACTGACCCCAATAATCGGCCAGGGCCCAGGTCTCGGCTTTATTCAGCCACATCAGCGGCGTCTCAAAACGGATATCCTTTGCCATTCCCAGGCTGACCGCGTGGTGCAGCGCTTTTACGAACTCATCTCGACAGTCCGGGTAGCCAGAAAAGTCGGTCTCGCAAACGCCGGTAATAATCGCTTCGGCCTTAACCTGATAGGCGTAAATCGCTGTCAGAGTTAAAAATAGAATGTTGCGTCCGGGAACGAAGGTGTTGGGGATGCCGTTGGCATCCGGTTCATAATCCGGTACCGGGATGCTATCGCGAGTTAAACTACTGATCGCCAGTTCGTTAAGCAGGGTGACATCCAGCACTTTGTGGGCGACCGCCCCCAGTTTCATCGCCAGCTCACGAGCGACATCAATCTCGGCGCGATGGCGTTGGCCATAATCAAACGTGACGCAATGCACTTCATCATACTGTTGTAGAGCCTGCACCAGGCAGGTCGTCGAATCCTGTCCTCCACTGAAGACAACTACGGCGCGTTTCATGGTAATTCCTGACTATCAATGTAAAGAGGATATGGTAGCGCCTGATGAGCGTGGCGACCAGCTCTGTCACGGCGTTGATGCCGGGAGCCAGGCGCTGGCAAAATCAAACCAGCCGCGAGCGTTCAGACGCAGGCCGTTGACACCCGGCGGAGCGCTAATACGATAATTATAATTAAATAGCGGCGTCATGATGGCGTCATCCATCAGGTTGTTAAACACATTGCGCAACGCTTCGTTGCGGCTGTGTTCGTCTGGTAGCGCCTGCACGGCATCGAGCGTGGCCTGTAAGTGGGCATATTGTGCCCCGGTCAACAAATTAGGCCACAGTGCGTCGCAGCGTAACCACTGTTCCAGCGTGTACTCAGGCGCTTCGCCTATCAGACGATCGCCCATCATCAGATCCGCTTTCGCAAGCTGCTGGCAGCCATCCCAGTTTTTAGCATCGTGAAAAATAATTGTTAACTCGCAGCCTAATGTCGCCAGTCGTTGCCTGAGCTGCTCTGCCATGGCATGAAGCTCTACGGGAAGATGATAGAGCAGGGTGAGTTTTTCTGGCAGCGATATATCAAGATTTTCCGGCCCTTGTGGAATAGACCAGCCGGGCAGTAACTCATTGCTGGGAGCGATCAGGTCTTCGTCCAGGGGGAGGGTTTCCAGTAGCGATGAATGATGAATTAACGACACCAGCCGCTGAGCTTGCGCTTTGCTTAAGCGGTGACTCTGGCGCAGAGTCAGATAGCAAAAACCAAGGCTAATACTATTGCTGACTTGTCGTAAATTGGTTAACTCGTCGGGGTCGCCAATCGTTATCTGTACTGGATGGCGGCAGCTGGTGCCCAGATCCTGCTCAAATAACTGCGGTGTGATCCAGAATTCAACGGCCTGAATCAAAGGATGGCTGAGGTGATAACGCGGATGGTTTTCTAGTCTCACCAGGTCCGGGCTAAATAGTTTTAGGCGGAAGGGCCCGCTACCAATGGCCGGATCGTCCGGATGTGCCAGTACGCTACAGTAACTCGCCAGGCGAAACGGCAGCCAAAAATCTGCCCGGAGCAGGGTGATTGTCAGGCATTGGGCGTGGGGGACGCTAATCTCGCTGATACTGGCGAATAGCGTTCGCAGCGCGGGGAGTTCCAATAGCATGAGTAGCTGCTGGCGTAGTTGTGATGTCTCAACAGGATCGCCGTTATGCCAGAATAGCGTGGAGCGGATATAAAAATTCCAGCGTAGGCCATCAGGCGAGACTTCCCAATGGTGCGCTAAATCTCCCATTGGACCGATACTTAGTGCATCAAATCGGGTCAGGCCAGAAAAAATCTGTCCGGCCAGATGTTGTTCAGCCCGTCCGGGTAAAAAACCAGGGCGCAGAGGTTCCAGCGGGCGATAGTAAGGAATACGTAGCGTGGGCGTATTGTTTTGCCATTGCCCCCCGAGAAAAGGATAGAGCAGCGCTTTGAGTTCCACCGGTGCAAGCTGGGCAAGTTCAAGTGCATTCTGCTGCTGCCCTTTATTTAACGCCTGCTCCATCATTTCATTGCGCAGCGTCTCCGGTGCTTTATAAAACAGGAGTCGCCCGCGTTTTCCGCGCCCGGAGCTGGCCTGCCAGCTTAACCAGCCTGCCTCCTGTGCCTGGCGCAACAGCGTACGAATATGGCGCTCGCTGCAAAAACAGCGTTCCGCCAGTTCGCCAACGGTGACCTGCTGCGGCTCGCCTTGAGAGGGTTGCCAGAGGCGCTGGTACTGATTTAGACGGTTTAATAGCCTCATCTTCGCTTTATCCTGATGTTTGTCTATATACCCTAAATAATTCGAGTTGCTTAAAGACGGCAAGGGAGTGACAAATTCGTCGGGAACGAATTTGACCAGCCGAAGGCTGGCCTCCGGTGAGAGGCAGGAGCCTCTCATTAATCCCCAGGAGCATAGATAACTATGTGACTGGGGTGAGCGACAAATCTGCCGGGAGCAGATTTGAACGTCGCTTGCGACGGCCCGTAAGGGCGAGGCCCACGGATGGGCCGAGTAATCCGTAGCCAACACATAAGCAACTTGAAGTATGACGGATATAAAACCGGAACAATAAAATTCATCTATTCACTATTACTTCCGTATATCTCAGGCAATACTGCAACACAAGCAAAATCCATCACGCTTCGGGGAAGAGAATATGGCAAGACTGGCTGCATTTGATATGGACGGTACGTTACTGATGCCGGACCATCGTCTGGGAGAAAAAACGCTTTCGACGCTCAAACGCCTGCGCGATCGTGATATCACCCTGACGTTTGCTACCGGTCGCCATGCGCTGGAAATGCGCCATGTTATTGGTGAGTTCTCGCTTGATGCGTTTCTCATTACTGGTAACGGAACGCGCATTCACTCTCTGGAGGGAGAAGAGCTGCATCGTCGCGATCTCGCCCCGCAAGTGGCGGAAGAAGTATTGCATAGTGCCTGGGAAACGACAGCCAGCATGCATATCTTTAATGACAATGGCTGGTTTACCGGGCGCGAAATCCCTGAAATGCTGAAGGCGCATGTCTATAGCGGCTTCCATTATCAGCTTCGCGATCCGAAACGCATGCCAGCGCATCAGGTAACCAAGATCTGCTTCTGTGGCGATCATGACGATCTGCGCCGGTTGCGGATCCAACTGAATGAAGCGCTGGGGGCTAGCGCGCATTTGTGTTTTTCGGCAATGGATTGCCTGGAAGTGCTGCCGACAGGGTGTAACAAAGGTTCTGCGCTGGCGGTGCTGAGCCAGCATCTCGGCCTGACGTTGCAGGACTGCATGGCGTTTGGTGACGCTATGAACGACCGGGAAATGCTTGGCAGCGTCGGGCGCGGTGTGATTATGGGCAATGCCATGGCTCAACTCAAAGCACAGTTACCTCATCTACCGATCATTGGCGACTGCCGCCATCAGGCGGTCTCCCACTTTTTGACGCATTGGCTGGATAATCCTGATCTTCCTTATTCCCCCGAATAGAGAGACCCTACCAGCGAGCCAGATATCTTGTGATATCTGGCTTTTTTTATTTTACGTGGAGCATTTCGGCGATTTTTGCCTGCCATGGGGCGATATCGCCGATATTGGCTGCTACCCACTGCGGGTTGTAATAGCTCTCCAGGTAGCGTTCGCCGCTGTCGCACAGTAACGTGACGATGGAGCCAGTGCGGCCTTCTTCTCGCATACGTACGGCCAGTTGCAGTACGCCCCACATATTGGTGCCGGTTGATGCCCCTACCTTACGCCCGAGCAGCGTTTCCAACCACAGCGCGGTGGCGACGCTGGCGGCATCCGGCACGCGCAGCATCTCGTCGACCACATCGGGAATAAATGAAGGTTCGACGCGCGGACGACCAATACCTTCAATTTTGCTACCGACCGGGCTGCGCAGGCTGGCATCGCGGCTTTGCCAGTAATCTATGAATACGGAGTTTTGCGGGTCAACCACCATCAGCCTGGTATCGTAACCCTGGCTGCGAATGTAGCGGCCAATGGTGGCCGAGGTGCCGCCGGTGCCCGCGCTCATCACGATATATGACGGCTGCGGGTGCGGTTCATGGGTCATCTGACGGAAGATACTGTCGGCGATATTATTGTTGCCCCGCCAGTCGGTGGCGCGCTCGGCAAAGGTAAACTGATCCATATAATGACCGTTCAGCTCGCGAGCCAGCGTTTCGGACGCGGCATAGATTTCGCAGGCGCTATCGACAAAGTGGCAGCGGCCGCCGTAGAACTCAATTTGTTCAATTTTGCGCTTTGCGGTGCATGAGGGCATAACGGCAATAAACGGCAGGCCCAACAGTCGAGCGAAGTAGGCTTCCGAAACGGCAGTCGAACCCGAAGAGGACTCAATAATCGTCGTCCCTTCTTTAATCCAGCCATTGCACAGGCCATAGAGAAACAGCGAACGCGCCAGACGATGCTTCAGGCTACCGGTTGGGTGAGTACTCTCATCTTTAAGGTAGATTTGAATCCCGGTGAATCCCGGCAGCGCCAGACGAATAAGGTGCGTGTCGGCGGAACGCTGATAATCGGCATTAATTTCACTAATCGCGTGTTTTACCCAGGCGCTGTTCATCTTGATTTCCTGTTTGTCATTTTGTGCCCAGCTTAACGGAAATCGAAGGAAAAATTGTTGCCATTTAGCCTTTCAATTACAATAAAAGGAGTAAAATTTTCTCCCGAGGTGCGTAATGTTAGATAAAATTGACCGAAAGCTGCTTTCTCTACTACAAACCGACTGCACCCTCTCTTTGCAGGCGCTGGCTGATGCCGTTAATCTGACCACCACGCCCTGCTGGAAACGCCTGAAACGTCTGGAAGACGAAGGTATTCTCCGCGGGCGAGTCGCTCTGCTGGATGCTGAAAAGGTTGGACTTGGCCTGACGGCGTTTGTGCTGATTAAGACTCAGCACCACAGTAGCGACTGGTACTGCCGTTTTGTCAGCGAGGTCACGCAAATGGCGGAGGTCCTCGGCTTCTGGCGTATGGCGGGGGAATATGACTACCTGCTGCGGGTTCAGGTCGCTGACATGAAAAACTATGACAATTTTTATAAACGTCTGGTTAACAGCGTGCCGGGCCTGTCGGATGTCACTTCGAGTTTCGCCATGGAACAGATAAAATACACCACAGCCTTGCCTATTGATTAACGGCATCTGCCGCTACGAATTACATACTCAGGATTTAACCGCTTGCGATTATTTGCTCAACTTAGCTGGTATTTCCGCCGGGAGTGGCGTCGTTACCTCGGCGCTATTGCTCTGCTGATCATCATAGCCATCCTGCAACTGGTGCCGCCGAAAGTGGTCGGCATCGTGGTTGATGGCGTCACGAAACAACATTACACCGCGGAAAAGGTGTGGATGTGGATCGGCCTGCTGGTGGTTATTGCGGTGATGGTTTACCTGCTGCGCTACGTCTGGCGCGTGCTGCTGTTCGGTGCTTCCTATCAGCTGGCTGTCGAACTGCGTGAAGATTTCTATCGCCAGCTCAGTCGTCAGCATCCGGCTTTTTACCTGCGTCATCGCACCGGGGACCTGATTGCCCGGGCGACTAACGACGTTGACCGGGTAGTTTTCGCCGCGGGGGAAGGCGTGTTGACGTTAGTTGACTCCATGGTGATGGGCTGCGCGGTGCTGATTGTGATGTCCACGCAAATCAGCTGGCAGTTAACCCTGCTGGCGCTGCTGCCGATGCCGATTATGGCGCTGGCAATTAAGCGTAACGGTGATGCGCTACATGAGCGCTTTCGCGTAGCGCAGGCGGCATTCTCCAGCCTGAACGACCGTACTCAGGAGAGTCTCACCAGCATCCGTATGATCAAAGCCTTTGGCCTTGAAGAACGGCAATCGGCGCAGTTCGCTGCCGATGCCGCGGATACCGGGACGAAAAATATGCGCGTGGCGCGCATTGATGCTCGCTTTGACCCGACGATCTATATTGCGATTGGCACCGCCAACCTGCTGGCGATCGGTGGCGGTAGCTGGATGGTGCTGCAAGGCAACATGACCCTGGGTCAGCTTACCAGCTTTATTATGTACCTTGGACTGATGATTTGGCCGATGCTGGCGCTGGCGTGGATGTTTAATATCGTCGAGCGCGGGAGTGCTGCCTATTCGCGCATTCGTACCATGCTGGAAGAGGCTCCGGTAGTTAAAGACGGAAGCGAACCTGCACCTGAAGGACGAGGTACGCTCAACGTAGCCGTTCGCGAATTTATCTATCCGCAGGCGCATAAATCCTCACTGGAAAAGGTCAACTTTACGCTACAGCCTGGTCAAATGCTGGGAATATGTGGGCCGACGGGTGCCGGTAAAAGTACCATTCTGGCGTTGATTCAGCGTCATTTCGATATAACCGATGGGGATATCTGTTTCCACGGCGTTCCTCTGACCCGACTCCAGTTGGATAGCTGGCGCGCCCGGCTGGCGGTAGTGAATCAGACCCCGTTTTTATTTTCCGATACCGTCGCCAGCAATATCGCGCTGGGTAGACCGGACGCTACGCAGGAGCAAATCGAACACGTTGCGCGTCTCGCCAGCGTACATGAGGATATTCTGCGCCTGCCACAGGGATATAACACCGAGGTTGGTGAGCGCGGCGTGATGCTTTCTGGTGGGCAGAAGCAGCGCATTTCCATAGCCCGCGCGCTGCTGCTGGAGGCCGAGATCCTGATTCTTGATGATGCGCTCTCGGCAGTGGATGGCCGTACGGAGCATCAAATTTTGCATAACCTGCGACAGTGGGGTGAGGGGAGAACGGTGATCATCAGCGCCCATCGCTTATCGGCGTTGACTGAGGCCAGCGAGATTCTGGTGATGCAACATGGGCACGTGGCCCAACGTGGTCGCCACGAAGCCCTTGCAGCACAGCCGGGCTGGTATCGCGATATGTATCGCTATCAGCAGCTCGAAGCGGCGCTGGATGATGTTGTGCAGGAGCACGAGGAGGTCACCGGTGCGTAGTTTCACTCAACTCTGGCCGACGTTAAAACGCCTGCTGGCCTACGGTTCCCCGTGGCGGAAACAGCTGATGATTGCCGTTGCCGTCATGTGGGTAGCGGCGGTGGCGGAGGTCAGCGGCCCGCTGCTGATCAGCTACTTCATCGATAATATGGTGGCAAAGAATTCTCTGCCGCTGAAGCTGGTTAGCGGTCTTGCGGTGGCCTATCTTGGCTTGCAACTTCTGGCTGCGGGCCTGCATTACTGCCAGTCTCTGTTGTTTAACCGCGCAGCGGTTGGCGTCGTGCAGCAACTGCGTAGTGACGTGATGGATGCCGCACTGCGCCAGCCGCTCAGCGAGTTTGATACTCAACCGGTGGGGCAGCTTATTTCGCGAGTCACCAACGATACCGAGGTGATCCGCGATCTGTACGTGACCGTGGTGGCAACGGTGTTGCGCAGCGCCGCGCTGATTGGCGCGATGCTGGTGGCGATGTTCAGCCTTGACTGGCGGATGGCGCTGGTGGCGATCGCTATCTTCCCGGCAGTGCTGATCGTGATGATGATTTATCAACGCTACAGTACGCCGATCGTCAGACGCGTCCGCGCCTGGCTGGCGGATATCAACGATGGCTTCAACGAAGTAATTAACGGCATGGGCGTTATCCAGCAGTTCCGCCAGCAGGCGCGGTTCGGCGAGCGGATGCGCGAAGCCAGCTATGCGCACTACCTGGCGCGAATGCAAACTTTGCGCCTTGACGGTTTCCTGTTACGCCCGCTGCTGAGCCTGTTCTCTTCGTTAATTCTCTGCGGCCTGCTGATGCTATTTGGCTTTAGCAGTAGCGGAACGATTGAGGTTGGGGTTTTGTACGCTTTTATTAGCTATCTTGGCCGACTGAACGAGCCGCTCATTGAGCTGACGACCCAGCAGTCAATGCTGCAGCAGGCGGTCGTTGCGGGCGAGCGCGTCTTCGAACTGATGGATAAACCGCGTCAGACGTGGGGAGAGGATAGCGAGCCGCTGCGCAGCGGTGCGATTAGTATTGAAAATCTCTCTTTTGCCTACCGCGACGATAGCCTGGTGTTGCAGGATATCAATCTCGATATCCCGTCCCGCAGCTTTGTGGCGCTGGTCGGTCATACTGGCAGCGGCAAAAGTACTCTGGCTAGCCTGATGATGGGCTACTACCCGTTGACCAAAGGTGAAATTCGTATCGATGGCCGTCCGCTCTCTTCATTAAGCCACAGCGCGTTGCGTCAGGGGATTGCGATGGTGCAGCAGGACCCTGTGGTGCTGGCCGATACCTTCTATGCCAACGTTACTCTCGGTCGTGACATCAGCGAAGAGCAGGTTTGGGAGGCGCTGGAAGCGGTGCAGTTGGCAGAGCTTGCCCGCGAAATGGAAGACGGGATTTATACGCAACTGGGCGAGCAGGGGAACAATCTCTCCGTTGGTCAGAAGCAGCTGCTGGCGCTGGCGCGGGTGCTGGTTGATACCCCGCAGGTGCTGATCCTTGATGAAGCAACGGCCAATATCGACTCAGGTACTGAGCAGGCGATCCAGCAGGCCCTGGCGCGGGTTCGCGAGCACACTACGCTTGTCGTTATCGCCCACCGTTTATCGACCATTGTTGAGGCCGATACTATCCTGGTGCTGCATCGCGGCCAGGCCGTAGAGCGCGGGAATCATCAACAGCTGCTGACGGCAAAAGGTCGTTACTGGCAGATGTACCAGCTGCAGCTGGCTGGCGAAGAGCTGGCGGCCAGCGTGCAGGAAGAGTCGCTTATTGCCTGATGCACCATGAACAGGCAGCGCGGGTTTGGCGGTTTGCGGTGGTGCAAAAACGTCACATATCACGCACTGAAATGGTGCATTTTTAGGCGGTCATAGCGTTTTTCCGCTTCGTTTCAAGCGATTTCTTTTCTTTCTCCCTCCAGAGGGGCCGCTTTGCGGCCCTTTTTCATTTCTGGCATAGCCCTTGCTTTATTCCCTATGTGTTAGCTGTGGCCATTACCGAATTCTGACTGGAGGGGACTTATGAAGCTGGTTACCGTGGTAATCAAACCATTCAAACTGGAAGATGTGCGTGAAGCATTATCTTCGATGGGAATTCAGGGCCTGACGGTCACTGAAGTAAAAGGGTTCGGCCGTCAGAAAGGCCATGCGGAACTTTATCGCGGCGCTGAATACAGCGTCAATTTTTTACCGAAGGTGAAGATTGACGTGGCCATTGCCGACGATCAGCTCGATGAAGTCGTCGATGTCATTAGTAAAGCGGCTTATACCGGAAAAATTGGCGACGGCAAAATCTTTGTCGCCGAGTTGCAGCGCGTCATTCGCATCCGTACCGGCGAATCTGACGAAGCGGCACTGTAACTTTCAGACCACACAGTGATGGGGAACGAAACAATGAAGATAGCAACAATGAAAACAGGTCTGGGAGCGCTGGCGCTTCTTCCGGGGTTGGCAATGGCCGCTCCGGCAGTGGCAGATAAAGCCGACAACGCCTTTATGATGATTTGCACCGCACTGGTGCTGTTTATGACCATTCCGGGCATCGCGCTGTTCTACGGCGGCCTGATCCGCGGTAAAAACGTTCTCTCCATGCTGACTCAGGTTATTGTGACTTTTGCGCTGGTCTGTGTGCTGTGGGTGGTTTACGGATATACATTAGCTTTCGGCACTGGCGGCAGCTTCTTCGGCAGCTTTGACTGGGTCATGCTGAAGAATATTGAACTCAAAGCGCTGATGGGCAGCTTCTATCAATATATTCACGTTGCTTTCCAGGGCTCTTTTGCCTGTATCACCGTCGGCCTGATTGTTGGCGCGCTGGCGGAACGGATCCGTTTCTCTGCGGTATTGATTTTCGTAGTGGTGTGGATGACGCTCTCCTATGTGCCGATTGCGCATATGGTCTGGGGCGGTGGTCTGCTGGCAACGCACGGTGCGCTGGACTTCGCGGGTGGTACCGTTGTACATATCAACGCCGCCGTCGCCGGGTTGGTGGGTGCTTACATGATGGGCAAACGTGTTGGCTTCGGCAAAGAAGCGTTCAAGCCGCATAACCTGCCGATGGTCTTCACCGGTACCGCGATCCTCTACGTTGGTTGGTTTGGCTTCAACGCCGGTTCTGCTGGCGCGGCGAACGAAATTGCGGGCCTGGCTTTCGTCAACACCGTGGTTGCGACTGCGGCGGCTATCCTGGCGTGGACCTTCGGTGAATGGGTTACCCGCGGTAAACCATCTCTGCTGGGCGCATGTTCCGGGGCGATTGCGGGTCTGGTCGGGGTTACACCAGCATGTGGCTATATCGGTGTCGGTGGTTCTCTGATTGTCGGTATCGCGGCGGGCCTGGCGGGCCTGTGGGGCGTCACCGTACTGAAACGCTGGTTGCGTGTTGATGACCCGTGCGATGTGTTCGGCGTGCACGGTGTCTGCGGTATCGTCGGCTGTATCCTGACTGGCATCTTTGCTGCAACCTCTCTGGGCGGCGTCGGTTACGCAGAAGGAGTTACCATGGGCCATCAGGTTCTGGTACAGCTGGAAAGTATCGCCATCACCATCGTCTGGTCCGGCATCGTCGCGTTCATTGGCTACAAAGTTGCTGATATGACCGTTGGCCTGCGCGTACCGGAAGATCAGGAACGCGAAGGTCTGGATGTGAACAGCCACGGCGAGAACGCCTACAACGCCTGATAAATTGCGTTATCTCCTGAAGCAACAGAGCCTCCCTTAGCGGAGGCTCTGTTTTTTTACGCGTTGCGGTTGCGCATGACTCCTTCCTGTACCGTCGAAGCCACCAGAGTGCCGTCCTGGGTATAGAACTCTCCGCGTACAAAACCGCGAGCGCTGGAGGCCGATGTGCTTTCAACGCTATAAAGCAACCATTCGTTAATATTGAACGGACGATGGAACCACATTGAATGATCGATAGTAGCAACCTGCATTCCCGGCTCAAGAAATCCCACGCCGTGCGGCTGCAGTGCTACTGGCAGGAAGTTGAAGTCTGAAGCATAGCCCAGTAAATACTGATGAATACGGAGATCCTCCGGTACTGCGCCGTTAGCGCGGATCCACACCTGACGCGTTGGTTGTGCAACGTGGCCTTTCAGCGGGTTATGGAATTCAACCGGACGAATCTCCAGCGGTTTATCACAGAGAAACTTATCTTTAACCTGCGGCGGCAGTAAATGGGCCAGCTTGCGGGCAATATCTGTTTCAGAAGGGAGTTCGTCCGGCGCAGGAGCTGACGGCATCGGTTTCTGATGTTCGTAGCCGGATTCCGGGGCCTGGAAAGAAGCCGTCATGTAGAAAATCGGCTTACCATTCTGAATGGCCGCGACTCGCCGGGCGCTGAAGCTATTGCCATCACGCAGGACCTCCACGTCATAGATTATCGGTTTCTGGCTATCGCCGGGCCGCAGAAAATAGCTATGAAATGAGTGAATCAGGCGTTCAGTGGGGACCGTCTCTTTTGCCGCATACAATGCCTGGCCAACCACCTGGCCACCAAAAACCTGGCGTAATCCCAGATCTTCGCTCTGCCCACGGAATAGCCCTTCTTCAATTTTTTCCAGATTTAACAATGCCAGCAGATTGGATAGTGCCTGACTCATAGTGACCCTCAATCGATGATAACTGCCTTGTGCAGCGCGTAATTGAGGCAAAGTATAACCTGGAATCGCAAGTGGTCCGATGGGTGCAATAATCTGAATATGGGCTCCTTTCCAGGAAGAGATCTGAGATCTGTGCCACACTTATTCACGATACTAATGTCCTGTCCCTGATTCTGGCAGGATGTACTCCTGTTACAGTAGGGATGAAAAGGAGAACATAATGAAATTTGCCTATATGTTAAGTGCCTTAGCCGTAGCGGCTACGTTGACCGCCTGTGCGAATAATCACAACGGCAATGCAGCAAATCAAACGGCAGCGCCCGATCCTTATGGCATTGCCTCACTGAGCTCCTCGCAGCAGCAGCCTAACGTTTCCGGGACCATTAACATTCGACAGCGTGTGGCATTACCACCGGACGCAATATTGACCGTCACTTTGTCAGATGCGTCTCTGGCCGATGCGCCGGCGCACGTGTTATCGCAAAAAGCGGTAAGAACGGAAGGGAAGCAGGCGCCGTTTAACTTTGTGCTGCCTTACAATCAGGCGGACATTAAGCCTAATGCACGCATTTTGTTAAGTTCAGCAATTACCGTGAATGGCCAGTTGATGTTTATCACTGATACCGTGCAAACGGTGATTAACCAGGGCGGCAATCGCGCCGATCTGTTACTGGTGCCGGTCCAGCAAACGGCTGTTCCGGTAGCCAACGCTGCGCCAGCCGCACAATAAATCATCAGCGCCCCTGTTCAGGGGCCTTTTTTGCCTCTAATAAATCCAACGGTAGTGCTGCAGGTCAATATGACCGCTACCGGAAACCTGCACGCCTTCCGCCAATAGCGCCTGTCGTTGACGTTGCAGATCGGGACCGGTTAAAGAGATGTCACCGTGGCGGTTGACCACCCGATGCCACGGGAGAGTAGAGCCTTCCGGTAGACGCTTTAACACTCCCCCGACCTGGCGTGCAGCGCGTGGCGAGCCTGCCAGATGGGCAATGTCGCCATAGGTGGCAACGTAACCTTCCGGTATAGAGGCGACAATCTGCCAGACCCGTTGTGGAAAGGTATCGTGAGAATCCATGGTACGTCCTGTTGCCGGAAAACGTTCAGGATAAGCGTTGGACGACAGACTGTACAGATGACGACTCAAGCCGATTTTGCAACGGTAAATTCCAGTGCCAGGCCAAGGATCTGCATACCATGGATATTTTCGTCCGGGGTATTGCTCAGCAGGCTTTCAAGAAACTTCAGGCGTTTGGACTGAACGTTAATGATAAGTTTAGCCCGCATCGCCGGGAGCTTAAGCGTTGATATCGGGTACACCACGCGGCCGCTAACTTCGATGGGCAACTTGCGCAGTTCAACGTGCTGGAGCACGCCGACGCTGGAGTAAAGCAGCGCAACCGGCGTCACCGCCAGCAGTTGGGCATCGCTAATCGTGATGAAATCCAGCATCAGTTCCGGGCGCAGGAAGTTTAAACCGTGGAAAGGAACGGTGACTTCGTCGATAGGGGGCATCGCCAGGGTGGTGATTAAACGCGGTAATTCACTCATTCAGGTACCATTGAGATAACATATTGATTAAAAAGGATACATAATATCTTTACCATTATGGATGATGATGGCAAATGGTGCTGAGAGTACGCTCGCAATCTCTTGATTTCACCCCGCTGAAATGTATCGATAAGTATCCTGTGATACTCATTTGCTGGCTTTGCGCAATAAATCAGCAGCCGATCGGCGGTAGCTTGCAATTCACTGGCTCAGCAGGGATAATGCGCCAGCGCGTTAGGTAACTAGCGCTCTCAATGGGGGCTCTGTTGGTTCTCCCGCAACGCTACTCTGTTTACCAGGTCAGATCCGGAAGGAAGCAGCCAGAGCAGACGACGTGTGTGCCGGGATGTAGCTGGCAGGGCCCCCACCCATTTCTGGGTCTCAAAATTTTCTATCCCACAATAAAATTGTGACTTTCTTCTCTCTCAATATTTAATATCCACATTTATTTTGTGTATTTTATTTTGTTCCTAAAATGCCTGGTTCTTATGCCAAAAAAACATTTTGTCATAAAGTTGAAATTTAATTGAAACATTACTGTCATTTTTATGTCATATATAGCGTGCAAATTAGTTATGGGAAAATGTTGTTAGATATAAGCTGGAAATATATCTCTGGATCAGCATGTTAACTTCGTGTATTAATTATATGATAATTTTATTTCACGGGAAGCGTGATTATGACCACAGTGGTTCTGAACGTAAAAATTGATGGCGAGTTAAAAGAAAAACTGCGTCAGTATGCGGAAGAAAATAACGAGAATTTAGGGACAGCAACAGAGAAACTGCTGTTGCTAGCTTTTCAGGTAGTGGATTCAGCAGACGAGGCGGGGGTTTCGGAAGAAGATATCGACAGCCAGCATACCGAAGAGGAAACGTCTCCATTAACCCCTAAAGAAATCAAAGCATTACGTAAAATTCTGAAGAAGAGAAAATGAAACAACAACTCTCTACAGCCAGCAACTATAGTGAAGCGTGCGACATGCTACGATCCGGCTACGTTAAGCATGTACGTCTGAACTGGAATATTGGTAGCGATGAGTTTTTTCGCATTGCATCCGATTGGTGTGATACCGGTGCAAAAATTAAAAAAGATGAAGATGGTTTTATTATATCGCTAAAAGGTTTTGCGATTCCGCGCCAGCATTAATGAAATTATTTCATTTTTGTCATCGGACTGACATGTCGTAATGACAAGATTGAATGGCAATTTTATAAAAACATCTCATATGCATCATGGACGATGGTTTTTGACGGGCTGGCTCCAGCCCGTCGATATTTTATTATATGATTTTCCGCAGACGAAAATTATCTTTCTGTTCCGTAAGGCTATGCCATAGCGGCTGTAGCGTATTGAAAGCGTTGCGTAGTTCCTCATCAGACAGCGTGAAGGGCAAACGTAAATAACGGTCAAATGCGCCTGCCAGACCGAAACGCGTTCCTGTTCCGATATGAATCCCGCGACTTTCTGCCCGTACCGAAAACAGTGTCGCCAGCATTCCTGGTAATTCCACCCAAAAAGAGAGCCCCCCCTCGGGTAACGTAAAACGCCAATGCGGGAAAAACTCAGCCATCAGTTCGCCGCACATGTCCCTGCGGGCGGCCAGCATCGTCCGGCGTGATGGTAACAGCGTTTTTTCATTTTCCAGTAACCAGCAGCAGGCCAATTGTTCCACCAGCGGAGAACCCAGATCGAGGGAGTCGCGTGCCTGGACCAGTGATGCAATGGTTCGCGAAGACGAACGGATCCAGCCTATGCGCAATCCTCCCCAAAAACTTTTTCCCGCCGAGCCGATAGTGATTACCGGCGCGTCTGGATTAAACGTCGCTAGTGGAGGCGGTGGCGGGGCGTCGTACCATAAATCGACCATCGTCTCATCGACCACCAGAGTGGTGCGGGTTTGCGCTGCGATATCGGCAATCCGCTGACGCGTGGCGCTATCCATACAACGACCAGTGGGGTTATGAAAGTCGGGCATCAGCCAGGCCAGTCGTGGGGCCGTTTGCGCGATCGTCGCTGCCAGACCGTCGCAATCCCATCCCTGCGCTGGTAACGCGACGCCAACCGGGCGGCACGATGCTCCCTGAATTGCGCTGATCGCCATGGGGTAGGTCGGCGCATCTACCACCACGCGATCGCCTGGCCCGGTTAATAAACGCAGCACCAGGGCAAATCCGCTTAGCGCTCCATTGACGATCATCACTTCATCACTGCGCGTCGGCAAGCCGCGCTCGCTATAGCGGTGGGCGATCGCTTCGCGAAGAAGCGGTAGGCCTTGCTGATCGTAACCGGTATTGGATAAATGCTGAGGCATGATCTTGAGAGCCTGACTGTAGGCTTGGTGGATCTCAGGTCCAGCGCTGAGCGCAGCAACGGCCAGATTGACTGATAATGGGTCCGGCGTTTTGGCTGTCATATTTACGGGGCGTTCCGGCAGAGCGATCCGCGATCCGCTGCCCTGGCGACTGTAGAGATAGCCCTCCTCTCGCAGTTGCCCGAGCGCGCTGGCAACCGTAGTGCGGCTGATATTCAGAGCGGCCGCCAGTTCACGTTCGCCGGGTAGCCTGGTTTCCAATGCCAGGCGACCATCAAGGATTAGCAGGCGTAGCGCTTCAGCTAACTGACGCCAGAGCGGCGTGCGGGAGGCGGATTCTTGCCAGTTACCGAGCAATCGGACCAGCGATTGTGAACCAAAGCGACGAGATGACATAGCAATCCACTTTTTAAAAACTGGCCATTAATTATCAATCCATTTTTACTGATGATTGCGGAAATCGCAATGACTCTGAGGTGAAAAATGGTACGTCGCTTACTGCAACTTTACATCGGTCTGGTCCTGTACGGAGTATCGACCGCGCTATTTGTTCATGCCAATCTCGGGGCCGATCCGTGGGATGTTTTTCATCTGGGGATTGGCAAACAATTCAGTCTGGATTTCGGTACGGTGATGATCCTGACAGGTGCGGCGGTGCTACTGTTGTGGATCCCGCTACGGCAAATGCCGGGTCTGGGTACAGTGAGTAATGTGGTTGTGTTAGGGCTGGCAGCAAATGCCACTCTGGCGTTATTGCCGCCAATAGAATCGCTCGTATCGAGCAGTCTCCTGCTGGTGGGAGCTATCGTGCTGAATGCACTGGCAACTGGTATGTATATTGGTGCCGGTTTCGGCCCGGGTCCTCGCGATGGTCTGATGACTGGTCTACATGCACGTACGGGGTGGTCGTTGCGCGGCATTCGTACGGCGATTGAAGTTTCTGTTCTGCTGATTGGCTGGCTGTTAGGCGGTAAATTTGGCGTGGGTACCGTACTTTATGCATTAACGATCGGGCCACTGATTCAGCTGTGCTTGCCGTGGTTTCGCCAGCCAATTGCGCGCAAAGGATCGGCAAAACGCAGTGAGGTTATTTCCTGATTTTAAGCCGTCATCAAGTGCAGAGACTAAACTTATCAATTCAGATACAGCCGGGTTCTCCGGTTGTGCTGTTCACTTCGGAGAATTAACTCATGAAGTACGTTGATGGTTTTGTTGTTGCCGTACCGGCGGAAAATAAGGAGGCATACCGCGAAATGGCAGCAAAGGCCGCGCCACTCTTTAAAGAGTTTGGCGCGCTGCGCGTAGTGGAGTGTTGGGCCGACGATGTCCCCGATGGAAAGTTGACTGACTTCCGTATGGCAGTGAAAGCTGAAAATGATGAAGAGGTGGTGTTCAGCTGGATTGAATATGCTTCGAAAGAAGCCAGGGATGCCGCCAACGCCAAAATGATGGCCGATCCGCGGATGAAAGAGTTCGGCGATAATATGCCATTTGACGGTAACCGAATGATTTTCGGCGGTTTCGTACCGCTACTGGATGAGTAATTCATCTCTGCCATCCCCGCAGTCAGTGGGGATGGCAATAGCTTCGTTACAAGCTACTCCAGCCATGCACCATCATATAGAAACCCACCACGATAATCAGCGTGCCGGAAATCCACGGTGCTTTTCGCGACAGATTGTTCAGCCCCGGCCAGCGGTTGGCGACGTGTTTCACGCTTAAAGCCGCAATCGCGCCAGAGGCGACTAAGGTAAGTGCCAGCCCCACGCTAAACCCCAATACCAGCGTCGCCCCCAGCGAGAATTTTTTCAACTGCAGGCAAATGAGCAATACGGTAATTGATGCCGGACAGGGGATTAATCCGCCCGTTAGCCCAAACAATACGATCTGTCCGGTGGTGACCTGTTGCCCGTTAAAGCGACGATTGATCTCTTCCGCGTGCGCTCGCTGGTGGGCGTCCTGCCAGTTATCGGCGGCGACCAGCGGATGTTGATGAATATGAGTCTTGTGTTCGTGCGGGTGGGGGTGATCATGTTCATGTTCATGTTCATGTTCATGTTCATGTTCATGTTCATGTTCATGTTCATGT